>JAPKCN010000163.1 GCA_028822945.1 Porticoccaceae bacterium
AGAACTACCGACATTTTTAGCAACACAACCACCAACCTGTCGAGTGATGTTGTCGACTAATTGCGCGACTTCGGTATCACCATGACGCCGGCTAACCATAACTACCAGCGGTTGGTCGTTATCAACGGCCGAAGCAACAGTCCGTGTGCTAATAACCTGTTGCCCTCGATTGTCATCGCGACGAAAGGCACCGAGTGTTGGGCCACCCAGATACGTAACCCCCGACACTGGAACGTAGACCACGCCCATCGTAGGTCGATGGTTCTCTATTAGAGCGATGTTAACAGTAAACTCGCCATTTCTTTTGACAAACTCGGCGGTTCCATCGAGCGGGTCTACCAACCAGTAACGCCGCCATAAACTCCTCACTTGGGCATCGACTATCGCAGACTCCTCCGACAGTACCGGGGTATCGGGCTCCAACTTTTGCAAGCCGGTAACTATTAAATGGTGTGCCGCCATATCTGCGGCCGTCAATGGCGAACCATCTAATTTTTCGCGAACAGCACAATCATCACCATTATAAATGTCTAGAATTGCAGCTCCTGCTTCTTTTGCGAGCTGCGCCACCGCATCGATTAGTTCCAATTCCATGTTATAGTTGTCCTATATATATGACCCTAAAGCCTCGTGCTGGTTGTGGTTAGTCGCCGTATAGCTTCAGATGATACTTTACTATGCTGGTAAATTTCTAGGGGAAATCCGATGTTGCTGGACTGGTCAAATATCGACACCGTATTGCTAGATATGGATGGCACATTGCTCGATTTGCACTTCGATAACTATTTTTGGTTGACACATCTACCTCGACGTTATGCCGAACACTTTAACCTAGATTTGACAATCGTGACGCCACAGATACACGGCCACTTAATGGCGCATCGCGGAACTCTCAACTGGTATTCTACGGATTTTTGGTCGCGTGAATTGAACGTGGATATTATCGCCTTAAAAAATGAAGTCAAACATCTTATCAACGAACGACCGCAGGCCTTAGACCTTTTAAAGGCCTTAGGCACCGCAGGAAAGCAACAGATATTAGTGACCAACGCCGATCGCGATAGCCTAAAGATAAAGTTCAAAGAAACCGCTATTGGCCCTCACTTCAATCAAACCATATCATCTCACGATTATGGTTACGCCAAAGAACAACCCGAATTTTGGCAAATCCTAAGATCAGAGATCGGCTTTAATCCCGACAGAACATTATTTATCGACGACTCTGAAGCAGTGCTGCACTCCGCGCAACACTATGGCATTCAATATCTACGCAGTATTGCCCAGCCCGACAGCAAAAAAATAAGCGATCATACGTCAGCTTTTAACGCCATTGAAAATTTTCAAGACCTGCTCTGTCAGGTAAATGCACCTTAAATGGCCACTGGTCTGCGTGTCGATAAATGGCTCTGGGCGGCGAGGTTCTTTAAAACACGCTCGCTAGCCAAGAGTGCGATAGAGAGTGGTAAAGTAAAAATAGCTGGGCAAAAAATAAAACCTAGCAGACAAGTGGATATCGATACCCTAATAACCGTCCGTCAGGGATTGGATGACAAAATTGTGCGCATCCTTTGCCTTTCGGAACAGCGGCGGGGCGCAACTGAAGCTCAGACTTTATATGCAGAAACCGAAGAGAGTCGCGTGCGACGTGAAAAAGATCAGGCCGCGCGCAACGCTCTGAACCAGACTGTCCCACAATCGATTCGTCCAAACAAAAAACAGCGCCGACAAATTTACCAATTTTTAGATAGTTAAATTAACATCGAGGATTCACACCAAATATGCAGCACTGGGATAAGTTACAGACATTTATCTTTCAAGATATGGATGTCCGAGGTCAAATAACCACGCTGAGTTTAAGCCACAACGCGATTCTTGCGCAGGGTGGTTACCCGCCAAATGTCGCCATTATCTTTGGTGAATTCCTTGCCGCCGCCGCCCTCTTGAGCGCTACGCTCAAATACAGCGGCCGCGTTATTTTACAGGCTAAGGGTAGTGGCCCGTTGACAACTATTATGGCTGAGTGCAGCAGCGACGGTGGATTACGCGGAATTATTCGTGGTAATTTAGAGCGCTGTACCGAGTTGGCAGGATTGCTAGATTTTTTTGGTTCGGCAACTCTCGCGATCACCATCGAACCTGACGAGGGCGAACGCTACCAAGGGATAGTGCCTCTAGAAGGTAGTCACTTGAGTAAGTGCTTAGAGTATTATTTTGACAAATCAGAGCAATTACCGACAAAGATTAAATTAGCGTCCAGCGCAAACGGCGCGGCCGGAATACTCGTGCAACAGCTCCCAGACACTTCGAATAATGAGAAAATTACCTCGGATTGGCACCGTGTCACGGCTTTATTGAACACCTTAGGGGCCGATGAGCAATTGAGTCGAGCGCATAACGATCAGTTATACCTGTTATTTCATGAGCATCAGCTGCGCCTCTTTGACCCTAAACTCCTTCGCTTTCAATGCACTTGCTCACGACCAAGGACCGAGCGCGCACTTTTTTCTCTTGGGCTTCCCGAGGTTTCATCAATGCACCAAGAACGCGGCGTTGTAGAGGTCACTTGCCAATTTTGTAACACCCAATACCGCTTCGATGAAGACCATATTAGAGCTATATTTAATGCCCACAAAACCCCTCTACACTAGTCAGTGGATAAGCTGTAACGCTGGCCGAAACGTTAACATAGGGCTAAACGTGTTTAGATTTCAACTCGCGTTTCTGGCATACTAAAAACTAGAATGGAATTACCAAACAAGGCCGTCAGGTCAGACTAACGAGGCAATTTAATGGGCGACGCAGCTGTGCACCAAGATCTTAGCTCTGCAGAATTAATTGAACTGGCGTTGCGCCGCGGCGAAGGCAAACTCGCCGCGACCGGCGCTTTTTTAGCAACAACTGGCGAACGCAGCGGTCGCTCCCCCAAAGATCGGTTCATTGTAAAAGAAGATAGCTGCTCTGGCGACATCGAATGGGGTGCCACTAATCGCCCCTTCGACGCGCAAAAGTTCGATCTTTTGTGGCAACGTGTCGAGGCCTACCTCGATGAACGCGAGCGCTTTGTCTCGCATCTGCATGTCGGACAGCACAGTGAGCATTTTATACCATTGCGCGTGACGACTGAAACAGCATGGCATGGGCTGTTTGCCCGCAACATGTTCATCCGTACCAAGCATTACAACCCCACCCAGAAACCCCAGTGGGAAATTCTGCACGCCGCACACTTTACTTGCCATCCAGAGCGCGATGCTACCAATAGCGAGGGTGCTGTAATCATTAATTTTGCTAAGCGTCGAGTGTTAATTGCCGGTATGCGCTATGCTGGGGAATTAAAAAAATCGATGTTTTCGGTGCAGAACTTTCTCCTCCCGGGGTCTGACGTAATGGCTATGCACTGCGCGGCTAATGTCGGTGACAACGGAGATACAGCACTTTTCTTCGGCTTGTCAGGCACCGGAAAAACCACTCTATCCGCCGACCCTAATCGATACCTGATTGGCGATGATGAACATGGATGGAGCGAAGGGAGTGTGTTCAATCTCGAAGGCGGCTGCTATGCCAAAACGATTGATCTAAGCCAAGAAAACGAACCGGTCATCTGGAACGCAATTCGCTTCGGTGCGATTATCGAAAATGTGGTGGTCAGTAATAGACGTGTCGCCAACTACAGCGACACGTCTATTACTGAGAACGGGCGTTGCAGTTACCCGCTCGAGCATGTCGACAAACGCCAACTAGAAAATTGTGCCGGCGAACCGCGAAATATTATTTTCTTGACCTGCGATGTGACGGGCGTTCTCCCACCGGTATCTATGCTTTCTAAAGAGGCTGCCGCATACCACTTTTTAAGCGGCTACACCGCACGTGTCGGCTCTACTGAAATCGGCGCTAAAGCAGGCATAAACCCCACATTCTCGACCTGCTTTGGGGCGCCCTTTATGCCACGCCCAGCGAGTATATATGCAGAGTTACTCATGCGCAGAATCGATCATTTTAGATCCAATGTATACCTCGTCAATACTGGTTGGACCGGTGGGTCTGGCGGTCTTGGCGGTGCGGGAAAGCGCTTTCCGATTCCAGTAACCCGAGCTGTGGTAACTGCCATCACTAACGGTATGTTAGAAAACTGCCCAAGCGACCACTTAGAGCTACTCAATCTCGATATACCGCGGCACATCGAAGGCGTCGACAGTGCCTATCTCAACCCGAGAAATAATTGGTCAGACGCCGCCAAATACGATATCCAAGCACAAAATCTCGCTGCGCTTTTTGTCGAAAATATTAAAAAGTTTGCGCCGTCACAGGCAATCCTCGACGCCGGTCCAAGGCAAGTCGACTAAATTGAGCTATGGCTCCCAAAAGGGGTGATACCGAGTGAAACCAATTCGGCATCATCGGACTTAGTATTCTCGTAAAT
>JAPKCN010000164.1 GCA_028822945.1 Porticoccaceae bacterium
CCAAGCAATTGCTTGCGCACTGTATTTTTTCGATGACGAGTGTCTTTATGGTCGTTATTGGGGCAGTCTTGGTGAATACAATTACTTACATTTTGAGCTTTGCTACTACAGCGGTATAGAATTCGCTATAGATCGCGGCCTGAAGCGCTACGATGCCGGAGCCCAAGGCGAGCATAAAATAATTCGTGGTTTCGAACCGGTCCGCACGCATTCCCTACACTGGATTAAGCATCCGGAATTCAGGCGTGCAATCGAACAATTTATACACCAAGAGCGGTCAGGTATAGAACAGCATATTGAGCAGGCGACGGCGATTCTACCCTTTAAAATTACGTGATCACCACTCGCCCTGATTGGGCATTGACACCCAGGGTTCGATGAGTTCAAGCGGCGTTCCTTGCTGCAGAAGCTCGATCGAAATATTATCTGGCGATCGGACGAAGGCCATACGCCCGTCCCGAGGCGGACGGTTGAGTGTGACGCCACCATCTAGAAGTCGGCGGCAGCTGCTGTATATATCTTTAACGCTATAGGCTAAATGTCCGAAGTTACGGCCACACACATAGTCTTGTGCATCCCAGTTATACGTTAACTCAAGCAACGGCGCAGAGCTATGTGAAGATGATATTTGATCATCTGCGGCGGTTAAAAAAACTAGTGTAAAACGCCCAGCGTTGTGTTCCCGTCGGGAATGCTCTATTAAGCCCAGTGCGTCGCAATAAAACGCCATAGCCTTATCGAGGCACGATACCCTCACCATACAGTGTAAATAGCGCATCAGAAAATCTCCTCACATACCCAAGCCACCAGATTAAGCAAGCGTCAAATGGCGAATGTCAGTTAAAATTTTGACTAGTTGCAGCATAAAACGACCACCGTCAACGCCATTTATCAATCTGTGATCGTAGGATAATGACAGCGGTATAAGTAACCGAGGTTGGAATACCGTACCGTCCCAGAGCGGCTTGGTCTGCGCGTTAGAAACGCCTAGAATACCTACCTCGGGGGTATTTACTATAGGTGTAAAACCCTGTCCACCAAGCGCGCCCAAACTTGAAATCGTCAAACAGCCACCCTGCATATCGGCCACTTTGAGCTTACCTTGTTTGGCGTTACCAGCTAATTCCGAGATTTCGCCGGTCAGGTCCCATAAGCTCTTTTTATCGACATCCCTGATCACTGGAACTAGCAGACCGCGAGGCGTATTTACCGCTATACCTATATGAAAGTAGTCTTTCTGCACGTAGCTCGCGCCATCATCAATCAATGAGCGATTAAATACCGGATTGGCTCGCAACGTCATGGCTACAGCTTTGACAATAAACGCCAGCAGCGTGAGCTTGAGCGAGCGTTTTTTGGCCTCGTCAACAAGTGATTTACGAAACCCTTCAAGCTCGGTAATATCGGCTTCGTCGAACTGTGTTACATGCGGAACTGCACTCCAGCTAGCATGCAAATTATCCGCTGTAAGCTTTTGAATCTTTGACATTTCAAAGCTTTCAACAGATCCAAATTTGGCGAAATCCTCGGCCTGTAATAGACCTGTGTGGAGGGGCTGGTGCCCTACCACATTCTCTCCCAGCCGGCGTTTGACGAACGCGTTAAGATCGTCGCGAGAGATCCGCTTGCGCGCACCGCTACCCGTGACCTGCGTTAAATCGACGCCTAACTCGCGCGCGAACAATCGGACTGCTGGCCCTGCATAGACCTCCTTAGCTTCAGTACTGCCAAAACGATCGCGCACTAATGGCAACGCTGTAACCGCTTGCTCAGCGCTCGAGACAGGTCCCTTAGCAAGGTCTACGCCGTCTAGTTTAGCGACCTTTCCCAATTTGTTTGCCGAGCTATTCTTCGCACGAATTAGCGAGTCGCTGCTAAAACTTTGAGAACCTGCCCCGTGGATACTAGCAACTCGCACTAGAGGATCGCCGCTATTTACTTTATCCGCTAAGGCGACCAAAACTGCGCTAATCACGCCAGATTCGGCCGCTGGCACATCGATAGTAGCTTTGTCGGATTCCAGAATTAATAGAGTCTCGCCCTCGACGATTTCGTCGCCAACAGCGACTACAACCTCAATTACTTCCAATGACGTGTCGCTGCCAGTATCGGGCACTCGCAAGACGCGATCAGTCTCCATTGGATCAGTGCTGGAAACACCCGCCATCGTTAGATCTGGCGAAGTTGGATGAATCAGTGAAGACTGCCCAGCGTCCGTCGAGATCAATGCCAATTCGGCCTCAGGTTCTGATGCAAGCTCCTCGTGAACCTCAAGTGGTGCCTCTGTGATTATCTCAGCAATAGAGTCACCGACGGCTACACTATCACCCTCGGAAACCAAATAACGCTGTAAGATACCGGTTACAGGTGATGGGACATCCATGCTAGCCTTATCCGACTCCAACACCACCAAGGCATCCTCACTTTTTAGTTGCTGCCCCGGCACGCAACTCAGTTCAATGACCTCAACGCTATCGACGCCCCCTAAATCGGGAACTACAACAGTCTCTAATGGCACCCTAACACTCCTTAAATAATCACACCAAAGATTCCCAACACGAGAGTGTTTAGCCTCCCGCAACTTCCGTTCGCATTAAGCTGTCAATGGATTCGGTTTTTCGCTATCGATGCCAAATTCACTAATCGCGGCCACGACGATTTCAACGTCTATCTTGCCTTGATCGGCCAGTGCTTTGAGTGCACTGACCACAATAAAGTAGCGATCCACTTCAAAAAAGTGGCGCAATGCTTCTCGGCTATCGCTGCGACCGAATCCATCAGTACCGAGCACACACAGCGGTGCACTCACAAAAGCACGCAACTGCTCAGCATAGTTTTTCATATAATCGGTCGCAATAATCACTGGGCCTTCGCAGTTCGCGGTCACACGCTCAACATAAGACAACCTTTGGTCAGCCGCTGGGTGCAGTAAATTCCAACGCTTGATCGACTGGCCCTCACGCACAAGTTGGTTAATACTGGTTAAACTCCAGACATCGGCCACGACCGCAAAACGCGAGCGCAGTATATCTGCCGCTTCGAGGACTTCATTGAGGATAGTACCGGCACCCATCAACTGAACATGCAGTTCGCTGGGCGATGCAGTCACCAGTCGATACATACCCTCTATAATACCCGCCTCGACGCCTTCCGGCATCGCTGGCTGCGGATAGTTCTCGTTCATCGTCGTGATATAGTAAAAGCAGTTATCTTGGCGTTTGTACATGCTCTCGGCACCATGCTGAATAATCACCGCCAACTCATAGCTATAAGTCGCATCATAACTGCGACAATTGGGAACGGTATTTGCGAGAATGTGGCTATGTCCATCCTGATGCTGCAAGCCCTCACCATTCAGTGTGGTGCGCCCCGCCGTAGCTCCGATCAAAAACCCGCGTGCTTGACTGTCTCCAGCCGCCCAAGCGAGATCGCCAATTCGCTGGAAGCCGAACATCGAGTAAAAAATATAAAACGGTATCATTGGACAAGCGCTGGTGCTATAGGCAGTTGCCAACGCTAACCACGCTGATATCGCGCCGGCTTCATTAATACCCTCCTCGAGAATAACGCCCTTTTTGTCTTCCTTATAGTACATGATTTGTTGGCGGTCATGGGGAGTGTATTTTTGTCCCTCAGAGGTATAAATGCCAAGTTGACGAAACATACCCTCCATACCGAACGTGCGAGCTTCGTCAGGCACTATCGGCACCACGAACTGGCCAATGTTTGTATCTTTGATCAGCACAGACAAGATGCGTACAAATGCCATGGTTGTAGATATCGCGCGCTCGCCGCTGCTTTGCAGCTGTTTACCGAAGGCCTGTAACTCCGGCGTCTGCATACTGAGAAAGTCAGCGGATCGGCTTGGCAGTGACCCGCCTAGAAGACCTCGTTGGCGGCGCATATAAGTCATTTCTGGACTGTCATCTGCCGGTCGGTAGTAAGGAACCTCGGCAAGGTCGCTGTCTGCGATGGGCAGACCGAAACGATCGCGAAATGAACGTAAACTCTCTACATCTAAATTTTTAACCGAGTGCGTGTCATTTGCCGCTTCCCCTGCGCTACCCAAACCATAGCCCTTGACCGTGTGTGCCAGAATGACCGTCGGTTGACCTTTGCAACTGGTAGCTTCCGCATAAGCTGCGTAAACCTTATAAGGATCATGTCCACCACGATTAAGGTACATGATCTGTTCGTCGGACATATCGGCGACTAATTCTAATAATTCAGGATAGACACCAAAAAAGTGTTCGCGGGTGTACGCGCCGCCATTAAATTTGTAATTCTGCAGTTCGCCATCGCATACTTCATTCATGCGTTGAAGTAGCAGACCGGTCTTGTCGCGTTCGAGTAAGGCATCCCAGT
>JAPKCN010000165.1 GCA_028822945.1 Porticoccaceae bacterium
TCGCAGGCGATTGGTGATCCATGCGTTCAAGCGTCCGGAGTAATGCATCTACGTCAAACACAAAGATTAGAGGATTGGCGCGACCGCATATGCAACGGCGAGGGCGCTGTGATCGAGGAAATAATCAGCAGCTATCCGGTAGCCGACCGGCAACAACTGCGCAATCTGCAACGGCAGGCAATGCGCGAAACGGTTGCTCAAAAAGCAGCAGCTGCGAAGAAAAAATTATTTGCCTATCTCAAACAGCTTTGCGCGTGACGCTGCCCTACTGAGTGACTGGATCCTTTGCTTCTTGAGTTTCTGGCTCGAGTGCCGCGGCAAAAATCCGATCGACTTGAATATCTATTGCATCCCAATGTCCGGATAACTTATAGCGGATGCTAGAGAGTCGGTCGACTTGTTTTTCGACTAACTTTCCAGTCAGATAAACGCCGAGTGCGGCGGGTAATCCACCCACTAAAGCACCAACCCAAGGCAAGTTAGTGGCGACTGGCAGAGTCGCCACTAACTGCCCATCAATGGTCTCGTCGACTAGGTTAAAGTCACCGGCCATACTCATGCGTCCGGATGGCATACGCATCTGCAGCGGTTCAGTCAACTGCGCCATACCTCGATCAAAGGCGAACCGCCCGGCGAGATTGTTGTAACTTAAGTTCTGCCCAACCACATCGGAAAAATCTAACTGTAACCTACGCAACCAGTTGGCAAAATTTACCAGACTAATCATTTTCAGTGCTACGTCCGCCCCGCTGGGTGATTTATAAAAACTGCCATCATTTAGTTCAAAGCTAAAATCGCCAACCATGTTGTCACGTGCATAACGCCAGGGTTGATCTTGCCAACTCAGATCAAAGACGATGCTACCGGACTCACTATCGGCGACTTTAGGGAGTCCAAATTGTTTAAAAACTGAGCCTATATCGCCTACAACTACTGGCCCGATTAGGCGGCTCGAATAATCCTCGCCATCGAATCGCCAAAAAAATTCAATTGGGGGTAAGCTCTCATCGCGACCCATTTGCAAACCGAAAATATTGCCCTCGATCTCGGTAAATATCGCTCCAGAAATCTCTGATCGCAACTCAAAGGTAAGGTCGCCCCAGCGATCACCGGCAACCACCAGTTGCTCGATAGCGACATCCACATCTGGAAACTGCCGAGGATCGAAGCTACTTTGTAAATCATCACCTGCCAAAAGGTTTGTTTCAAACGTCAGTCGAGACAAGCGCAAATTCGGTAATTTTTCGCGGTCTCGAGACAAATCGAGAATACCGTCGGCAAGATCGCTGCTGAAACTAACCTGGGTACCCGCTGCATCTTGCGTGATGAGGGTATCGACCTCACGCAGTAAAGTCTGAGCGTAGATCGCCGTGCCCAATTTAACATCGACCCGCGATTCCCAAACTGGCGGACGTCGTCGCAACGACGGGTTTAAGGTCTTGTGGGGATTGCCATCGATCAATTCGATCAGTGGTTGCCACAAGCCTAAGTCTGTGCTTTCCAAGTAACCGGCAAATAGCATTTGCCCCGTTTCAGGCAATGCCATGTTGCGATCGTAACTCAGAACCCCTCGATCGAAACCACCGTCAACATAGCGCAAATCCACCTCGAGCTTATCCCCTAAGGTACCTATGAGCGCCTCGATTTTACTGCCTAGATCGATCTGTAAGTCGAGCTTTCGCTGTTCATTAGCAGCCTTGCCAAGCGGCTTGGGAAGCGCAACCGCCACTCCTAGCAAATCACTGGTGAGTTGCAAACTAGCGCCGCGATGATCGCCTCTCGAGGACTGGGGAATACGTAACAAGCCATTCAGGGGAATACTTCCCTCCAGTATTCCCGACCACGGAAAGTCTATTAACTGAGTCAGCTTTTCCGGCACAATTCGTCCACTGAGGGCGACCAACTGCTGATCTTCTTCACGTAACAACTTAGCCGTGAGTGGGCGTCCCCAAAATCGCCCGACTATATCGTCAGCCGAAAATCCCAGATCGGAGGTAAACGCCAAGTTCCCATAGATATCGGTGACCCGCAATGGACTCTCGGGAATCGCAATCTCACTATCAACTAAGTTCGTCAGGGCCCGATAAAAACCTTTTTTGTTTGCCCCGGGAGCTATATTTTCCTCAGTTTTACTGCGCATCAGCGGAATATATAGCGATAACTGTGTCGTCTGCTGACCGCGATATTGCCAATCTAACAATGGCCCCATCGAGCGCCGTAATGGCGACTGCCCGAGCACCTCGATGGCAGCGTCCAAGGTTGATGCGACTCGCGCATCAACTACCACCTTGGCATCGCCACCGACCGACTCTTTAATATATTTAACGTCGGCACTTTCGACCAAAATGTCGGCAATTCGAGCGCTGTCGATAGTCGCCTGAACATAGCTGTCATCGACCAAGACAACACCACTGGCATGCGTCCCACCAGGCCAGTCTGGATGATAATTAAGCACAGTGTCTTGAACTTTTAAATATATTTGACTAGTGCGAGAAATGGCTGCATTCCGCGGATTTCCTGTGCGCAAAGCAAACCCAAGTTCGCGTAGGTCGGTTGTAACAACTGCGTTCTTTAACCATGCTTTAAGATCTGGCGATAATTTTTCTGGCAGGTATTTGGGGTAGTATCGCGCATCGATATCGGTGCCACCTAGCACTAAATGTACGTCCGGCGCAGTGCCATAACTGGGAATCTGTGAACGCGTTGAAAACTCTATATTGACCAGTCCGGCGTCCACCGCCACCCGCATCGCGTCACTACTGACGGTTAGGGCCTCCGCCAGCGGATCCCAGGACACCAATATCTCGCCGTCAAGGCTATCGACAGGAAGCGCTACGGAGTAGATATTGGCAAAGTCGATAGCAAATCCGTCGCTGTCATCGATCTTGACAACGGCACTGCTATCGCGCAAATAAAACTGGCCGTCTAAACCCGAGAGCCCTGGAATGCCGCGCGTGGATAAACTATGGATGGCCTGCAAGCGCCCTTCGGCAAAGTACTCGCCAGTCTTTTTACCGACCCGTACATCATTCAACTGCCCCTTTAATGCCAACTTATCCAACCACTCAACGACAGCTTCGTTGCCAACCCATACCTCAGTTAGCACTTTGCTAATCGAAGCCAAATCCAAACTCTCAACAGCCAGTGTAAAGTCCTCCCAGCGAGCGCCAACGCTCTGTGAGAGGACAAGATTAGTCGGTTGCAGGCGTGTATCGGCCCAGACAAATTTAAAGTCCTGTAGTCGCAAGCCCCAATCCACGCCAGGGGTATACCAACCGGTCAACTCAGTACCTATATTGCTAAATGGCGGCAGCTCAGCTGCGCCCTTAACTACTAACCGATCGATAGCAACACGGCCTTCAAAATCAACCGCTCCACCGGGGTGGACATCAAACCAAATCTGTCCATTAGCCTGCGCATCGAGATTGGCGATTCGGGTAAATAACGCCGGCAATAACCGTTGTGCAAATTGCAAAAATGGCTGATTGAGGTTGAACTGTTCAATCCTGATATAACCATCGGCGTCAAAGCTTTCAAGGTCGAGAGGATCGCCGCGACCCTCGACAATCACATAGGCAGGTTTTTTTTGCTCTCCCATAGATACCGATAACTCCGCACGATGAAAGCCGGAGTCATTATCTAGCCGCAAGGCACTGCCGCGCACACTAAAGGACTGCCCAGAGTAGAAGCGGAAGTCGATACTGATATCATCTACAGCAATTGAGCGGCTGTAAAATAGCGGCTCTAAAATAACCTTTAACTCGGTTTCTCGGTCTCCCGTCAAACCGCGCAACTGCCAGTTGCCGCCCTCATCTTCCTCGAACGCCAAGTCCAGACGCTGGATGGCGAACTCGCGCCATATAGGATTAAAATGTTTTAAGCTTCGAAACAGATCGAGATCTGCACGACCACCACTAAAGACCATTGCGGGATCACTGTCTGTTGCGCCGAGCTGAATTTTTTCAATTTCTAATATCGGCGTCAGACCCGTCCACTCCGCTGATAACAGCCCCAACTCAACGGCAAGACCAGAGTTTTCTGTAATAAAAGTCTCTATACCCTGCCGATGATCATCGATGTTTGCCGCCGACTGACGACCGATCAATGCCACAATCAGCGCCAACAGCGTCATGAGCGCTGCGGTGATCACTGCAACGCGCAGCGTAATGGCGACAATTCTAGTGAACGCAATCATAGTGTCTCGGTATCTTTACAGGCATAGTTACTCGTGATCTCCAAGAGCATAACAAACCGCTCGGAATTCACAGTTCAAGCATTAGGGTAGGCGATGTAAACCTATAAAAAAAGCCACTCAACCCACTAAAATCCTAGCTGATAATCAACGTCAGCTGATATG
>JAPKCN010000166.1 GCA_028822945.1 Porticoccaceae bacterium
TAATACTAGTTCTATTTACATCAAAGTATTCTTCGTTATCAAACTCATAGCCCGTCCGCGCAATAAACTCGGTTTCCTCGCCCGGATCGTTGGTACGTATATTTATCGCACCGGCAGTTGCGTTCTTGCCAAAGAAAAGCGCCTGAGGACCTTTTAAAATTTCAATTTGAGAGGAATCAAACATACCCTCATTGATCACTCGGCCTTGCGAATAATAGGCACCATCCAGTATTACGGCGACTGATTGCTCAACCCCGATGCTGGTTGTTTCTGGGCCGATGCCTCGAATGTTGATGGAGGCTGCGTTGCCTGCAGAACTGCGGTAGATGGTGACTTGAGGTGTAAGCTCAGCAACATCTTCTAGGCCTCTTAAGTTGTATTGCTCCATTTGTTCTTGGGAGACTGCGGTAACGGCAACTGGAATGTTGCGTACGCTTTCCTCTCGCTTACGAGCGGTTACCACAATTTCTTCTAGAACCGCGGCATTGGCAACTTCAATGTCTATAGCGAAAATAGAAGTGATGAGCAGGCAAGGCACGAATGCCCGGTAGAATGTTTTAGTAAATAGTTTCTTGCAGAAGGCTCTTTGGTTCCCTGACACTGACGTTCTCCTTTTAAATTGGAAAGGCTTAGCAGTATTGGGTTTAGCAGTTTGAGTTCTGGTTTGACCCAAGTTTGTCTCGAATCGCGCAGGTCTCATTAGCCAACCCTTTGGTCTGTTTATACTATAAGGGGTTTTTTTATTTTTCACCAGTATTGAATAATTGCTGAAACATGAAGCAACTGATTGGTTTGCTGGAACTTGTTAACCAGGCCAGTTTGTGCGCGCGACAAAGGCAAAAATGGACAGAGAGCGGTTAATCGATACTGCCTAATCCAGCCAACTTGCGTGCATTGGGCAACTGTGCGAGTATGATGACCCAACCGGTTGGATGGTTTATCCATCTGGAAATGCGGAATTAGAGGGCAATCCGCGCCTTATGCGAACTCTACAGTTTTCGGGTAGACCCAGAATTGGCGTTCAAGGTGACAACGCGTCGCTTTTTTATGCTAGGCACTGGCTTGACCAAATCGGCTTGAAAACAGCGCCGGTAGAAGAGCTCGAACAACCCAATATTTTGCTTATTGCCGGCGCTAATGACGGCGCGGACGAGCCACAAATCGAAGGCTGCAACCGTGTTTTCCTTTGGGACTTTCAAACGGGTATGTCTGGCGGCGGCCTGCACGCTGCGGCTGCATCTGGGGTGTCTTGGGTGTTGGGGCGACCGAATGGGTTACCACTGGCGATGCCGGTTGATGTCCCAGAAAAGTGGTGTGGATTAATAGGAGCGAATTTTGCGGTGAGTGTGCTGCTGGAATTCAGCCTGAAGCAACAAGTGAGCCCACGCCGTGTCGACATTTCCGCCGCGGATACGCTGCGCTCGTTTGCGGATCAAAATTCTGGCAACGAAACTGACATGGACCATTATTGGCAACGCAACGGACATACCGCGGTAGGTCACGGCGGCATCTATCCCCAAGGTTATTATGCCTGCCGCGATGGTTATGTGGGAGTGATCGGTCGCTCGCGCAAAGACTGGCTGGCGATTCGAGAAGTTATCGGCCAGCCACCTTGGGCTGCAGAGGAGCGGTTCGGCGACCCTTTTGTGCTGGCTGATGACTCGACTGAGGTGGATGATTTGTTATCAACCGCTCTGCAAGGGTTTGATCGAGACGATTTGCTAGCTCGAGCGGTCAAACATGGTGCGCCACTGGCGCCCGTGTATGCCGAAGACGAGTTGGTAGCGCGCGACGTTGTGCGGAAAGGCTTTTTTAACGCTGATGGTTCCGCCAACCTACCTTTCGAAATTGTGCGCCGAGCAGATTAGCGCGGCGACAACAAACAACATGTACTAAACGAGAAGCGGAGCTAAAACAATTATGAAATTTGGCATCATTGAGTTATCACAACCCGATAAAGACGTTGAAACCTATCCTTACCGCGAAATCCACGAGCGAGTCACCAAAGAAATCATCGAAGCTGACAAGGCAGGCTACGACTACGTCTGGATTGCCGAGCACCACGCCAGCACCGGCTATGGTATTTTGCCGGACCCCCTAACCTACATTGCTTATCTTGCGTCGCAAACGGAGCGCATTACTCTGTGCAGTGGAGTCATGGTGGTACCGCTACACAATGTTGTGCGGCTGGTTGAGAACATTTCTTTTGTGGACATTCTTACCAATGGCAGAATGGCTGTTGGTCTGGGCTCTGGCTACCGTGAACACGAATTTGACGCGTTAGGGGCAGACTTCGAGAATCGTCGCGCTACTCAGGCCGAAGCGCTAGAAGTCATGATGAGCCTGTTCCACAACAAACGCGTTCAGCACAAGGGCGTACATCTACCTGATATTAATATTGACGGAGAGTACGAAATTCTCCCGCACCCCATACAGCAACCTCATCCGCCCATGTTCATGGGCGCCGCGTCGGAGGAATCAATTGCCTTGTGCGCGCGTTATGGGCTTGGTCTATTAATGTCGACACTCACGCCCATTTCGCAGCTGGCGCCAAAGTCCCAGTTCTACCTGCAGCAATGTGAGGAAACAGAAGCTCCATACAACGCAAACCCTGGTCACGGTTCGGTTGGCATTGGCCGCATGGTGTATGTCGCAGAAACGGATGCACAAGCGGAGGACGAAGCGGGCGAAGCGGTGGTGCGCCACGTTGACACGTTTACCAGCGGTTCAACCTCAGGCTACTTAGGGACAATTTCAAAGGGAAACCAGGACAAGTATCAGGGTTCAGGGTACCAGGAGCTCTGTGAGGACACGATCATCTACGGCTCTCCGAACACCGTTATCGAGCAGATTAAGCATCTGGAAAAGGTCACGGGTGCCAACTCCCTAATTCTGCACTTTCCGCCCCAGAACACTCGCGAACAGAACAAACGGGTGCTGCGTATGTTTGCAGAGCGCGTCATTCCGAGCTTCCGATAAGTGACTGATCAGAATGTTCGCTGGGGCGTAATCGATGAAGAGTCGATCGCCGAGGCTCAAGCCTTGATTGGAGTCCCGCTGCGCCGCGACCGCATGCGCTGGAATCAAACGGCAACCGCAGACGCCATCCGCCAGTTTTGTGAAGGCGTTGGTGACGATAACCCTTTGTGGGCTGATTCGGTGTATGCGACTAGCAGCCGCTGGCAAGGCCAACTGGCAACGCCAGCTTTTCTGTACAGCATTGATGCTACCATTGTTGCGCCCAAACTGCCCGGTGTGCAGTGGATATATGCAGGCACGCGTTGGCGTTGGTACGATGTAGTTAGAGTCAACGATGAGTTTGACGTGACCGCTAAATTAACGGATATGAAAGAGAAGCAAGGCCGGCGTTTTGGCTTATGGGTTTTGCAAACCGGTGAAATTGAATTTCATAGGCCGAACGGCAGTCTAGTCTGTATCGCGCAGGGCCGCGTGGCGCGCACACCACGACGTAAACGCAGTACTAGTGTTGAAGCAGCAAAAGATTCCAAAACAGACTCAACCGCCGAAGCCTCAGTGACAGCGGTCGCTGATCGCCCGGCATCCTCGACTACTGGCTCGCCACTAGGGTCTGCGCGCCGCGGATCGACACCGCGCCTCTGGGAAGATGTTCAAATCAATGATCAGCTACCGACTATTGGCATTGTGCTGACCCTAGAGCAGATATTTGCTTGGTATACCGGCGCACAAGGTGCGCTTCATTACGGCGGCGCGCACGAAGATGGTGTCCGCTATCGGCACCGACACGACGATTTCGAAATTAACGCTAAGACCGGTGCCAAAGATTCGGCAGCACGCGGTCACTTTTCGTCTAAAGAAGGCAAAGACGTAGGCATGGGTGGAACCTACGATGTGGGTTTGCAACGAATTGCTTGGGTTATTGCTTATGTTACAGATTGGATGGGCGACGATGCTCATCTAGCTGAGGCGGACATTGACGTAGTTGCACCTAATTTGACCGGCGACACCACATACATTAGCGCAGAGGTGACCGCACGGTGGTTTGACGAACACCCTTTTGTTGAGCTTAAGATCACTGGCCACAATCAATCGGATCGGATCACCACAACCGGGAGTGCGTTGGTCGTGTTACCATCCACTCAATACGGTGCGGTGCGGGTACCGCTGTTTCAGGGCCATCACGAACGTTGGACCGCCGCACCCCATCTCTAGGCCCTAAGCTAGCCAGCAGACCATTCAACCTGCGTCGAGACTACACTTCTAGGAAATTTCATGCTTTTAAACGGTAGAACGATTGAGCATACGAACATGCGCGATGTGCTGCTTGCACGGCGCGATCTGCGCCGGCTTGCCCACCGTCAGGCCGGGCCCGC
>JAPKCN010000020.1 GCA_028822945.1 Porticoccaceae bacterium
AAACGCAATAGTGCGATTTTCAATTTAATTTAATTTAATTTAATTTAATTACCCAATCACAGTAGCGTAAAAAGTCTCAATATTCAACGTGTGTAAAGGTAATTACACCTAGTAATTGAAGTAGGTAACGTATATGTGATTAGATTGCGCGGACCCGTGATGTCGATACCCTCGGCTAAGGCGCTGCGCTAAAAAACGCTTAGCCAGCCGAAATAAACTGCAGAATAAAACAAACGGATCCCCCACAAAGATGACCGGATCATTTAGTCAATCGCGTTTAGCAATAATCAAAAACCGCGGCGATCTGGGGGTAAATGTAATACTATTCGGTGACGTTGCCGGATGTAACCGACATGCTGTTGTCGACCACAATCCGCGTTCCGTTGACGAATTTTGATTCGTCCGAGGCGAGATAGAGGGCTGCATACGCAATATCATTCGGCTCGCCAACTTTACTGGCCGGCACTTCAGCCATATCTGCGAGCACTTCCTCACCATATTTTGCGACCATTTGATCGCCAAAACCGGCGACCATCGGCGTGTCGATACCCGCCGGATGAATCGAATTACAGCGCACGCCGTTTTTACTCTGAGCACAGTGCACGGCGACTGCTCGGGTGTAGGCATCGATCGCTCCCTTGGCCATGCAATAAGCCGCAACATAGCTTTCGCCCTGAATCGCCGCCAGTGAACACATATTGACGATCGCTCCGCCGCCGCTAGCGGCCATAGCCGGTATCGCCTTGCGACAGCCAAAAAACACACTGTCTACGTGCACCGACATAGTAAACCGGTACTCATCGGTAGTTTGATTTTCTGGATTACCCACTTTCACCACACCGGCATTGTTAACTAAGATATCGAGTTTGCCATAGCGCTCGACGGTCTCATCGATCACCTCGCTCCACCGAGCCTCATCGCGCACATCTTGGTGCATAAAATGACCACCAATCTCTTCGGCCAACGCACGGCCCTCATCATCGGCAATATCAGTTACTACAACCTGCGCGCCCTCGGCGGCAAACAATCGCGCATCTGCCGCGCCCAAGCCCATAGCAGCACCCGTAATAATCGCTACCTTGCCCTTTAGTCGATCCATAATACACCTCTAAAATTTGTTGACCGGGCATCTTACAAGGATGCACATTGTCGATTAAAAGATAGCCTCTTTTGTGGCGATCGTCTTGCTACCACGAGGCATAATTCAGCTGCGCAAAGGAGTGGTCTTTTCCGCACTTCGTATGCCGCTGATACATTATTGGCAAACTGTTGGGGTCGTAGTCAAGCTAAACAGAGAATAAACCTCACCACGAGCTACCGACGTTGACAGTATCTCTAATTCGGACTGTGCAGATGAATGTCTTCTCAGAGCGATTTGAAGGGCTGTATGCTGCGTATTTTTGTTTCAACAGTATCGCGCTGGGCAAGCGCTTACCAATGTTGCGCCAGTTTTCTTCATTATTAATTAGTTACGATTGACGCTTGACAGTTAATAAAATTACTGTAACTGTATGCATGTACAGCTACACTAATGATGTCTACAAAACTTGCGTTGCGAGTAATTTTATAAACCAACGTCCTAGCCGCACTCGCCATCGTTTAAGCAATGGAAATCCTACATGATTGACCACCAAACGTCGCGATACTCGCTGTGATGCAGCCATCGACTGCCCAAGCGAAAGGAAGCGAACATTTGCGCACCTGCCAAGGTTATAGTCGCGGGCTGAGAATAGCTGACCTCGAGTTGGGTTATTACCCACATTTGGACGATAAAATACGAGCCTCAATAGCATCCTCGCAGCGCCGCAACCGCGAATTTTCCGCGCCCTACCGCTGCACTACTCCAACCATTTCGACTGTGCAGTAAATTTATGCAACAAAACTGGCTAGACAACGACGTCACCCGCCTCTCCGAGGGTTTTCCAGAAAAGATGGTGTTACTGGACTGTGAGACTACGGGTGGCAATGCCACGCGACATCGGATTATTGAAATCGGCGTACTGGTGGTAGAGAACGGTGTCGTATTGGAAACCTGGCAAACCTTTTGCGATCCGCAAACGGCACTCCCCCCGATGATCCAACGTATAACAGGTATTACCCCATCCATGCTGCTTGGCGCACCGACCTTTGGCGAGATTTCGGAGCGACTACTGGGACTGATTGGCGATCGTACACTGGTTGCACACAATGCGCGCTTTGACTATGGATTTATAAAAAACGAATTCAAACGCAGCGACGTTCGCTTCAACGCCAAAACGCTTTGTTCGGTCAAGTTTAGTCGTATTTTATATCCGCAATTTCGTCGTCACGGGCTCTCGGAAATCATAAAACGCTTTGATTTACAGATCGAAAATCGCCATAGGGCGCTCGACGATGCACAGATGATCTACCATTTTTTTCGCAAATCGTCGTCGCTATTTGCTGTTGAAGAAATCGCCGCGGTGTGCCAAACACTACTGCAAAAACCGGCCATGCCGCCGTTATTACGCGCCAGCGATATTGAAAAATTGCCGAGTAGCCCGGGGGTTTACTATTTCCACAACGAGGCCGGTGAACTGCTCTATGTCGGCAAGAGTGTGCATATTCGCAACCGCGTGCTCAGTCACTTCAGTCAGGATCACAGTAATCCAAAAGATTTGCAGATCAACGCAAAAATCAGTGCTGTCGACTACCATCGCACGCCCTCAGATTTTGGTGCGCAGTTGCATGAAAGTTACCAGATCAAGACTCTTAGCCCCCTCTACAATCGGCGTCTGCGAAAGATCAAGCGTCTATTTCACTACCGCACCATCGAAGATCATCGCGGTTACCATCGACTTAAGATCGAGGTCCTAGACAGCCATATTGCAGACGCCAGTACCGGCCTATTTAGGTCGCCGAGACAAGCATCGTTAAAGCTCGAAAAGCTTGCTGATGAGCATCTGTTGTGCCACAAACTTCTCGGCCTTGAGGGCGCATCCGGGAGCCTTAACAACCGCCCATGTTTTCGTGCGCAGTTGAAAAAATGCCTCGGTGCTTGCCACGGAGCAGAATCTGCCGAGACCTATAATCGGCGTCTAGCGGAAGCTCTGGCCGATTACCAGATAGCCATCTGGCCATGGCCATCGGCGATTTTAGTCGAAGAGCGAGATCCTACGGACGTCGACCACTGCGCCTTTCACTTGATCGATCGTTGGCGATATCTGTCCAAACTGAGTGGCATCGACGAACTCTATGAGGCAGGTTATCAACCCCTACCGGTGAATAGCGAAACGTGCCACCCGCAGCCTGGCGGTAGTTTAAATATCGCGCCTAACTGCGCGCCCGAGACGGAGCATACTGCGGGGCTGGATCTGACAAAAAATCAGCCAGAGCAGCAACCGTTTGATCTAGACACCTATTTTATTTTAGTGCGCTTTTTACTCGATCGTAGACGAATGGAACTCAACAACCTGGTGGTATGGCCACTACAATCACTGCCTTGCGACAATTTTTAACCTGACTGCGAAAAGAGCGTGAACCACGCACTAGAAGTCCACGGCGCTGGTGTAGCGCCGTATCAAAAGCCTGCACAAAGGCCCTAAAAAACTCCCCATAGGCCAAGCACTAGAGCATTTTTTGGCGTTCTCGAGCAAAGTTTTTCTCTTGTCTTAATACATTTCTTGTCGCCTTGAAGACCGTCAAAGCTGGATCGGCAACACCGCTGCGTCCAAGCGATTCCATTTGTCCGTAATACCAAAATTGCACGGCAAATGCGGCAACTGTGCGGAACAGTTTCAATCGCTCCAAAAATCGCAAGGGTCGCGGAAATAACGACATCTGGTGTTCGTAACTAGGCAAACTAGACAGCCCCGCGATCAATTGTGCCGGAGCGTCGGTCATTACACACATTGGCCGACCAATGCCTATGAGGTCGACGCCGCCCGACGCAAGAGCTTCGCGCATGGCGGCACTGTTGCGAAAACCGCCGGTCACCATTAACGGTATCGACACATTAACGCGCATCGCCAGTGCAAAGTCGACAAAGTAAGCCTCCCTTTGTAAGGTCGATGTGGCAACGGCCTGCAATTCTTCACTCTCAAGACCCGCTAGGCCAAGTAATTTTGGCTGTTCATATGTACCACCAGAAATTTCAATCAAATCGACACTGGCTGCCTCCAGCCAACCGACGACCTGCAGACTGTCAGTGAACGAAAATCCACCTTTTTGAAAATCTGCGCTATTTAATTTAATCGCTAGCGGAAAATCACTGCCAACTTCGGCTCGTACGGCCGCCACTGCCTCTAACAATAACCGAGCGCGATTTGCCAATGACCCACCGTACTGGTCGTCGCGTCGATTGGTCCGCGGGCTTAAAAACTGCGACAGTAGATAGCCGTGTGCGGCATGTAACTGCACGCCGGTAAAACCGGCTTCCTTGACCACACCGGCGCAGAGTGCGAAGCGTTTGATAATGGACTCTATCTCGGCAATAGTAAGCGGTTGAGGCTGCCCGAACTGGCCACCTGGTAGCGCCACCTTGACGGCTGAAGGCGCCTTGGGTTGGGCATTGATTAACTTCGGCGTCTGACGCCCTGCATGGCTAATTTGCGCCCAAAACTGGTTGCCACTGCGGGTTGCCGCACTCGCCCAATTCTGTAACGCACACTGCATACCGAGGTCGGGGGCGCAGTCAATAACGACGTTGCCAGGGCGCTCAAGATGATCGGCATCAATGATAATATTGCCCGACAATAGCAACCCCGCGCCTCCGTCACTCCAAATACCATAGAGTTGGCTGAGCGCATCGGTCGGCTCACCACGCAAGTTTGCCAGACCTTCAGTCATAGCAGCCTTAGCAAGTCGATTGGGGATCTGCACCCCGCAAGGCAACTCTAACGCTGGAGTGAACACATCACCCAAGGTGTTGTGATTTGCGGTCATATTGACGCCTCTATGCGCTTGCCAAACCGTCAGTTAATACAACTGCTGAAGCCAGGTCAAGGTCACAAACCGAGCACCTATGAACGACATAGTGACACTTGTTTCTAAGGGTCAGGAGACTAGATCGGCCCTGGAGCAACGTGATTACTGCAACACCAAAGAATGTTAAGCGCATGTTCGGTAGGTTTTAAGTTTACAGGTCCCCGAACGCCCAAATATTTGACTGCTGTATAAAACTAGCAGTTTGACCGGCGCTCGAAATATTTTATCTGCCACCCAGTCAGTAAACGTCTCTCTGGTAGCGCTTGGCGCGCTTTAGGCCGTTTAGATAGTCGCTTGCCGCATCGTCTGATAACTGACCGTGCTCGGCAATAATCTCACGTAGCGCCTCGTCCACATCCTTCGCCATTCGGGTTGCATCACCACAGATATAAAAATACCCACCGCGCTCGAGCCACGCGAACAAGTCACTGCCATGCTCGTGCATTTTAGACTGCACGTAGAGTTTTTCCGATTGATCGCGCGAAAACGTAACATCTAGGCGAGTCAACACATCGGCCTGTTGCATAGCCTCCAACTCGTCTTCATATAAAAAGTCAGTAGCGCGGTGCTGGTCGCCAAAAAATAGCCAGTTGTCGCCGCTGGCATAGCGTTTTTGACGCTCTTCTAAAAACGCACGAAAGGGGGCAATACCGGTACCAGGTCCAACCATAATCATCGGTGCGTCGTCGTCGTCAGGCACCCGAAACGAGTTGTTTGGCGAGACAAACACACCGGCGCGTTCACCCTCGGCGACCCGGTCGGATAAAAATGTCGAACAGACACCACTGTGATCGCGATTTTCCGAGTGCCAACGCACAGCGGCTACAGTCAGGTGAACCTCTCCGGGGTGCATTTTTGGACTTGAAGAAATCGAGTAGGCGCGGTGCTGAAGTGGCCTCAGAACTGCCACAAATTGATCGGCATCGAAGGTCAACCGTGGGTTGATATTGAGCAGATCAAAAATGTCCTTACCCCACAAAAAGCCATCCATCGCCTCCTTATCTCCACTATCCACGATGTGGCTGAGTTCGTCGTCGCCAGCGCGTTGCTCGATCTGCACGATCATATCGCGCGAGGGCGTAGAAATTTCAAAATTGTTGGTCAACAAATAACCCAGCGGTCGGTCGAAGCCGGCAACAGCATCACCATATTTGAAGCCCAAACGCTCCAGCAGCGAAGTCACCAGAGTCGGGGCGTTGATCGGCATAACATTTAATGCATCACCGGCTTGATAGTCGAGGCCACTTTCGCCCAAGTCAATCTCAAAGTGCCTAATTTCCTTATCCGAGCCCTGTGCCGACAGCAGCCGATTAACTTTGACATTCGCCGGATAGGGGTTTTTGCGGTTCCAGATAGATGTTCTTGTGACGGCTTTAGCGGTAGCCTCGACTGTCGATTCGACACTATCACCCACTAGCGACAGAGTCTTGTGCACCCATTCCTCGGCGATATCCTCGTAGTCAATATCGCAATCCAGCCGGTCGATCAACCGCTCGGCACCGAGTTCGTCAAAGCGCGCATCAATTAGCTTCCCGGCCTCACAAAAATCATCGTAGCCAGTGTCGCCGAGCGCCAACACAGCAAATTGCAGCGCCGGCAGCGGCGGAGCATCGGCGGCCGACAAAGCATCCCAAAACATTTGCGCGTTGTCTGGCATCTCGCCCTCGCCATATGTGGACACCGCAACAATCACCCGCTGCATACTCGCCAGTGTGCTCATATTGACCGCATCGAGTTCCTGCACCACCACATCAAATCCTTTTGCCTTGGCTGAGGCCGCTGCATCAAGCGCCACGGACTCAGCGTTTCCGGTTTGAGTACCATAGAGTATATCCAGCCGTGTCGCAGGTTTAGCGGCCGCGATTGGAGCGGCACTTTCAAGAAACTTGCGCGAGTGTAAGCCCGCTAAGAAGCCACCTAACCAGGCTTTTTGATCGACGGAAAACGGCGCATCCGCGGGAATAAATGGAAGTTTCATAGCTCTCTCTCAACCTACGATAACAGTTGGAACCAAATCTTTTATGGCACTGCGGGCAAAAATTTCATCAAAACTTGGGATCCGTCCCAGCGCAAAAATATTTTTCTGCTGCTGGTACAAAATCCACCCATAAGTCGCTGGGCTGTCCATCGACAAGACGGTGCGAAGATCTAATGTCAACTTAAAGTCGGCTAAGCGTTTATCGGCAATCATCGTCGCCAATTGGCTGTCCGTGTAGCCACTGACTGCATCACGTGAATACCTCAGCAGCCCATTCATAAGACCAAAATCTTCAGTCAAAATAAGGTTTCGAGTATATTTAACAACGTCTGGATGGTCCACTGACGGCGCCTCCGGGACAGCCTTTAAAGCCAACTTTTGCGCCACGTCCAACACCGTATAAGTGTTGAGCAGGTGATACATCGTCTCACCTTCATGGGACCCATAATCGGGCGCCTCACCCTGCAGCACTGGGCTGCCATCGCGCCATGCGCGCTTAAGTTTGTTGACCTGATGAGCCGCCAGCGCCGTCGACAACTCTTCGAGAAGCTCTTTGCGTGGTTTGGTCGTTAAAATAGCATCGGAATCTTGATACTGCAGCAAGGCACGCGGCGTTAAGAAGGCAAAATTCTGGCGCTCCTGAGGCCAGTTGTCGACCAGCCATCGCGCCTTGCTCGAACCGGTCGCCCGCAGGTGCCAGTGGAGTAGCAACTGAATAGCCTCGGCATGCACCTCTGCCATCGGATCGTGGTCGGTGAGCGAACCAACCAGGACCGAGTCGTGACTAACGCAATCGCTCAGCCGGTTGTAGGGATCATACTGATAGGCGAATCCACCTGACATACCATTACCATAACCCTTGGCAAAATGTCCTAAATTGAGTACTGCCCCGTTGGTCATATACTCCGCGCAAAAATCGCCGACACCTTCGACCACGGCGGTCGCTCCAGAATTACGCACAGCGAAACGATCGCCAGCCTCGCCCTCGATAAAGGTTCGACCACCCGTCGCGCCGAATAGTGCAAAATTTCCAATCAATACATTGCTGGCGATAGCCGGCCCAGAAGACTCTGGTGCGCGGACAATAATTTGTCCACCGCAGGCAGTTTTGCCGACGCCGTCGTTACAGGTGCCGGTGTGGTCCAGAATCATGCCATCGTTGCAAAATGCTCCATAAGACTGACCAGCCGAGCCATGCGTACGCAGACGCACACTCCCATCACGCAAAAACTTGCGGCCACGCGGGTCCTCGAGTATCGCAGGCAGCGCTAATCCTGGCTGCTGGTGATTGAGAAGCCGTTCGATGTCGATGGCTAGTTGCCCGCCAACACTTTTATTGCGGTTGTTAAGATGCACGCTGTGGGTATTTTCAACGCAGTCCTGTCGGCCCTCGATGAGAACAACTTTAAGCTGCTCCAAAAATCTGTCATCGACGGCGAAATCGCGCTCCATATAAATCGGTTCATCGATGCGGTACTCGTCGATACATGTCAGCATAGCGCGAACATCCAGCTGACCAACCGACGCGGGATGATCGAGCAGATGTAACAAGTTCGAGCGACCGCGAGCAGCGCGCAACGACGGCAAACCCAATTTAGCAAGAATCTGACGCACGTCGTGAGCGATATTTAAGAGATACTGGGCAAGAGCGCGGGGGTCGCCGTCGAAAACCTCGGGGTTGGTAGTCAGGCCCGCCGGACACTTGATATTACAGTTTTTAGCCATTACGCACTTCAGCATCATCAATGCGGTGGTGCCAAACTCAAAACTATCACCGCCCATCAGCGCCGACTTAACCACGTCGGACCCAGTCTGGTGAGCACCGGAGCAACGCAGCACTACCTTTTGCCGAAGACCATTGGCGCATAGAGCCTGATGCACCTCCGCAATTCCCAGTTCTGCAGCCCGCCCGGTATATTTTAGCGAAGTCACGGACGCAGCGCCGGTACCGCCTGTGTTACCGGCAATATTGATGACATCGGCACCGGCTTTGGCCACGCCGACGGCAATAGTCCCGACACCGTCCGACGAAACCAATTTGACCACAACACGCACCCGCGCCGCCTTAGCGTCATGGATCAGCTGCGCTAAATCTTCGATAGAGTAGGTGTCATGGTGTGGCGGTGGCGAAATTAACTCGACGCCGGGAACACCGCCGCGAGCAGCAGCGATCTCTACATTAACCTTCGGGGCAGGCAACTGTCCACCCTCGCCAGGCTTAGCTCCCTGACCAATCTTAATCTCTACTTCTTCGAGCATCGGGTCGGCCAAATAACCCGCCCAAACGCCGAAGCGACCGGAGGCAAATTGCTTAATTCGAGACGCCCTAATGGTACCGTACCGCGAGATGTGCTCGCCGCCCTCGCCGCTATTCGACATGCCGCCAACCATGTTAGTGCCATGCGCTACAGCTTCGTGTGCCGAAGCCACCAGTGCGCCGTGACTCATAGCACCAGATGCTAGCATTGGGGTAATTGACGACGCTGGTTCCACCTCACTGAGCGCGATAGAGGGCGGTGCAACTCGCAGCCGACTGAGGTAATCGTAGGCTTCTCCAACCGCGCGTATGCGCAATATTTTAGCGCTTGTCACCGCGTCGGTGAGCGCATCACCAAAACGCATAGTCAGCGAGCATAACAGCGCGTGCAGTCGCGCCGAGGGGTCAGCAGCGCTATTAGTCGCGCCCAATCTTAGACTGAAAAACTGCTCGGGGTGTTCCTTGCAGGTAATACCATAAAAAGCAAAATCATTATTCCCAGCGCGATTAAAGCGCATCATTTCAATACTGAAATCATCGGCGGTAACTGCATCGCTGACATCGGCAGGAAAATCTAGCACATCGCGCAGGGCGGCCGGACGCAAATTCCGCTCTTGAATCATCGCCGAGGAGAATTCGCGGTAGCCATTAGTGATGCTAAATTCATTGATCGCGGCGGCGCTCAAACGCTCGAAGCTGGTATTAGCATAACCCTCATCGCTGATACCAAAAGCACCCTCCATGCGGTTTAGTGTCAACAGTCGCAATTGATCGACGCGCTCGTTATCGTGGTAGCGGTCAAAGGCTATTGGCTCCTCGGTGAGTTCGATAAAGCTGCGCACCGCAATCGTACCGTAGGAGTGGCCAGCACCTTCGGCGCGCTCTTTAAATAACCCAAGTATGGGGATGTCGCTCTCGGCGTTCACTCCGAGAGCGCATTGATGCCAGTCCGCACAAGCCTGAGCCAAGCGGTCAAATCCAACCCCTCCCACCGGCGAATACATATTGGGAAAGTAGCGCTTGAACACTGGGTCATTGGTCTTTAAAAAGTTAGGTTCGAAAAACTCTCCGCCCGAATAGCTCTCAACTGAGCACAAACCTACTTTGGCCATCGTTTTCATCAACGCCTTTTCGGCCGCACTAGCGAACTTTTTAAATGCCAGATCGGCGTCATCAGAGAATTTTTCCTCTGCGCGCATCTGCACGCCCAGCGGATGAACCGCGGATGCACCAAATCCCAAAACACAGGCAATATGGTGTGATGAACATATCTGACCGCTCTCGACAATTAATGACGCGCGCAACCGCAAACCGCATTCAATAAGTCGTTGGTTGACCGCTGACACCACCAATATCATCGGCAGCGCTGCTTTCTGCCGGGTTACCTGCCGATCGCTAACGATTATAATGCCGCCGCACGCGCGAGCAAAGCTCTCAGCGCGATCGCAGACAGTATCGATTGCCGCTACCATAGATTGCTGGTTGCTCGAGGGGTCGTCTACGAGTGGTGTATACAGCATTTGAAAACGGGCAACCGCAGTCTTAGACTGATGTCGAATTAGCAACATCTGCTGGTAATTCAAAATCGGTGATTGCACGACAATCTGCGGGGTCCCCTTAAAGCCGCTGTTCGGTTTACAACCCAACGCGACGCGCATCGTCATCCCCTGCGCTTCGCGGATCGAGTCCAACGGGGGGTTGGTCACCTGCGCAAAACGCTGCGAAAAGTACTTAGCAACACCACCCTCTTGATCTGACAGCGCATTAATGGCGTTGCCATAGCCCATCGCTGACACTTTCTCTGCGCCGGTCGCCAGCATTGGGTCCATCAAAAAGCGAAACACCTCCTGGTTATAGCGGTAAGCCACATAACGTCCGGCGCGCTCCAGATCACCCGTATAACGGGTTTCAGCATCGGCGGGCTGCTCCCCCTGCCCGACGAGATCTTCGATCCGCACTCGTGCCCGATCTAATAATTCAGCGTAATCGTGCTTTTGAGACAGCAATTCTAGCGCCTCGGCGGTGTCGTAGGTGCGCTGTTCTCGATGGTCGTAGTAGAGCATTCCACCAGCCTCAATACGACCTCGACGAATCACTTTTGCGTCGCCAAAATCGATCTGTCCGGCCTCCGACATCACAGCTAAATAGTCAGCCGTCTCAACCGTCCTAAGTGGCCGCAAACCCAGGCGATCGAGGCGTGCTCCTACAATATCTCCATCACCAAAAATTAGCGCTGCAGGGCCATCATTTTTCTCTTCGTAAAGTGAAAAATATTCCAGCATAGCGCGCACAGATGGCGCCAAATTAAGGTCATTTTCCCAGGCAGGAGGCATCATCGAAACTACCGCCGTCACCAGATCGAGGCCATCTTCAACCACCCGCGACTGCAGCGTCTGATCGAGTCTACAACTGTCGGACTGGCCGTGTGGGCGTATGATGTCGTTCTCTTTGGCGCGGGCTAAGGCCGATTCGGAGAGGCGATTTTTTTTGTCGGTATTTAATTCACCGTTGTGGGCAATCAGCCTAAAAGGTTGTGCCATAGACGGATGGGGATCGGTATTGGTAGAAAAGCGCGTATGAAAATACATGGTATTTACGCTTTGCTGCTGAACGTTGAGATCGCGAAAATATGGAATAATCTCATTCGAGTTAAGGCGACCTTTGAGGACCTGCATCTTGGCTGAAAGCGACAGCGGATAGAGCCCTCTCAGTGCTTCAGTCTGATAGGCCTGAGCCTCGATTTCTAACAGCGCTCGATAGATGCTCTGATCGAGGGACGCACCGAAGCATCCGGTTGGCGTTGAAAAAATCCACTGCTTAATTAGTAATTGATAGCCGATTGCGGCTGGACGCAGCACGTCATTGTTTACCTCGACATCCCGACACAGCAGTTTCCGCATACCCTGGTTCGCTAACGCGTCAACCACAAGAGCGTCGGCTAATTGATGTTGGCTGGCGTCGTTAGGGATAAAAAAATTGCCTACTACAAACTGTCCTCGCTGCAGCTCCAGACCGCTTACGTGGCAAAAAAATTCTAACGACAAATCGACGGAAATACCTGCTCCATCACCCACGCCCTCGGCCGACATACCCCCGCGATGAGGCACGGCACATAGTGCCTCATGGCCCTTGACTAAAAGGTCGTGGGACTGAATACCATCCTTGCGCGTCAAGAAGCCTACACCACAGCTATTTTTTTCAACGCTGCTATCGTAGAGGCCAAATTTTGTTTTATCAGTTGTCAAACAACACTCTCCTCTGTAGTCGTAATAAAGAATAAAGCACCCAGCGATGACGGTGCCTGCGAGGTAGATTTTCTGCGGGACTTTGCATACTTAACAATAAAAATTGTTACAACTTGGTGCAATGTAATAACCTATTGGGGGGTAAAAAAACGCCATAGATGGACAATAATAAACACCACAGATAAAGCAAACTAGCACTCCATTGCCGCTTCTACATGGACGGCTTCGGCGACGGATTTTAAATAATATAGCTTTATCTATGCATATACGAATAAAAATGTATACCTGGTTGCCTGGAAGAAATTTATTTCCAGCTCAACTTTAGGCCTTCTAGGTAGCTAACTCACGGCGTCTAAGGATCTCACAGACTCTAGGGCGCAGCCGTCAAAACCTTGACATTGGACGCTGTGCGAAAGCCTATATGTGACGACGGCAAGGTTACATCCTGCGCCTGCCGAGCTGCCGGTCTATAGCGTTGACAATAGTTATCAGAACATAGAAAAGAGCCTCCCTTGATGACTTTGACAACCGCGCCGGATTGTATAGGGGCATCAATATTTTTACTGCCCGACAAGTTTCGATCAGAGTGGAAAGGAGTCTGAGTCCACTCCCATAGATTTCCAGTCATATCGTATAGCGCGAAGCCGTTGCTGGCAAAACAGCCGACGGGCGCAACCCCATAAAATCCGTCTAGGTTATTATTTATTTGCGGAAAACGACCCTGCCAAGTATTTGCCCGAGGCGATCCATCATGAGGCGCTTGATCGCCCCAAGCATAAATGGCGCCCTCGAGCCCACCACGCGCCGCATATTCCCACTCGAGTTCGGTCGGCAAACGCCGACCCAACCAAGTGGCATAGGCGACAGCGTCGTTATAGGTAACATGAACAACTGGATAGTACTCAAGACCCTCAATCGAACTCTGTGGCCCATGCGGACGCCGCCAGTTAGCACCCGCAACAAACTGCCACCAGTGCATTGTCGATGAAGTCCGACTGGCGGCTGGAGTAATAAATACTACCGAACCCGGCACTCGAAATTTGACTGGAATATCTGGATATTCCTCGGCGGTGAGGCCTCTTTCGGCATCCGTAAGATAGCCAGTCGCGACCACAAAGGCTCTGAACTGGCCATTTGTAACCTCGGTGATATCGATCTCAAAGTCACTCACAATGCGCTGCTGTGCCGGCCTCTCGTCTACATAGTAACGGTTGTCACCGAACTGGAATTTACCACCCTTGATGAGTACCGATGTATTAAATGCCGTTGTATTTAGACAACTGGAGACCGGCGCGCTGGCTATCGATCGCTCGTCGCAACCAATCAGTACCGATATCAGAAGTGCAAAGATAACTCTCGACAAAAGCGCGCCTTTAAACCACAGCCAGGGTGCCCATATCTTTGCGTTAGACAAATAAGGGCACGCGCTATGGTGGTGGGTACATCGGTGGAATGTTGGCATTATTACGGTAGCTCATAGTTAGTTTTTTACCGGCCCTCGAGCGCTGCGCCGAGCCCCCAGCGATACACTTGAGAATATCATGGTCATGATAGTAGTGACAAAATAACGACAATTGTCGCGCTGCGACAAACATTTTCGGCCAACAACAAACATCGCGACACCTGATCTCTACGCCAGGCGCCACGAGTAACAGCACATCGCGAATTGTTTAGCGGCGCAACCGCCCGCGGTAACCTGCGAACAATAAGTAGAGGCGTACGCTTAAACTTGAACGCGAATGATAATAATTGCTATTCATAGGCAACTTGTCTAAACTCTACGCTCGGTCGGGTTTGAGTCTCACGTTGTCTACGTAGACGGACCAATTTGATCGTTGAAAATGACTAATGAGGAAGCTTATTTTGAAAAAACTAGTTGTACTAGCACTGGTACTGACTGCGTCTAGCAGCGGTTTTGCCCACACTGACGGCGATTTTGTATTCTTTTATGACCGCGCAGTAATTGGACAAATATTGATCATGTTCTCAGTTATTTTAGGTACGCTTGCGGTTACCTTTGAACGCAACATGCCAGTTCCAGCGCCGATTAAACAGCGAGACAGCAATCTCGACTCGGCGATCGTCACCAGACTAGGAAGCTCAAATGTTTAAGTTCCCGGTGGTTCACGCGCATTGTGATATTCCCTGTAAAATCTATGATCCGGCAATCTCGCAAGTAGCAGCGCTCAGTATCGTGCGTCTAATGGATTTAATCGCCGAGCTTGGCGACCAGCACGATAATACCAGAGCTGCACAACTAGCGCGTCTAGTAGCGCAGAAAGAGGTTCATGCGGCACAAGTTAAGCACGATGTGACGACCATCTGGGGAGATTACTTTAAGCAGCCACAGATTGAGCGATTCCCCGAGATTCACCGCGTCACGCACGCGATTATGCAAGCGGCATCAAAGTGTAAACAAGGGATTGCGCGCGACGACAGTTTACTGCTGTTGGAACAGTTAAATAGCTTTTCGGAGATGTTCTGGCACAGTAAGGACATTGCTACACAACGAGTCATAGCTCCCTATCCGCCAGCACTTGAAGTTGTCCATCCTATCTTGACCAGTGTTTAATATATTCCGCGTCGAGGGCAACAGCATGCTGCCATTTGTGGCTTCTGGAGATTTGGTGATCACCTTTCGCGGCGCCGTAAGACCAGGCGATGTAGTTGTTATGGGTTTACCGGGTTACGGTCGCGTAGTAAAGCGCGCGCGCCAAATAACTGAGCATACACTCTCATTGGCTAGCGACAACCGCGAAACATTCTCAGCTTGCTGTGGCGTACCCCAGTCGAAAAAAAATCTCATCGGCAAGGTATTGTGCAAGATCAACTTCAAACGCCAGAGCCGCTTTTTGACGATGACCGAATGAGCGGTTTATCCAGCGATGTGCGCTATGAGATCATCGGCAAACTAAACGCCGGCATGTCTCATGTGGCACTATTGTTTGCGCAGCACGAGCTGCCGAATGAACACATCTCTCATGCGACTGTAATTGACATATCGTCATCCCATCTAATGCTCAATTACTCCGCCGCAAGCAACGAAGCTTGTATTAAAGTACTACTCAAAAAACCGGTAACCGACTTCAAACAGGCCTCTCACGTGTTCTATGAGATGTACCATGACGCTCTTCTATGCCGCCAGCAACAAAACGCCTAGCCGCACATATAACAAAAACTACTTAAATAACTCAAACTCGTTCAAGG
>JAPKCN010000167.1 GCA_028822945.1 Porticoccaceae bacterium
GATGTCACTGGACTTTATGATGGTGCCCAAGGCCGGACTTGAACCGGCACGGCTTTCGCCACTACCCCCTCAAGATAGCGTGTCTACCAATTCCACCACTTGGGCTATAAACATTAATTATTCGTCGGGCAGTTCTGACAAATCGTCAGTGGTACTGCCCAGCGTACTTTCGAATGCAGGTATATCCAACTCATCCGCAGACTGAGTCGTTAGGGCTTCGGTCTCCAACTCGGGGAACATCGACTCGTCGACGACCGAACTATTTTTTGCAATCAACGCAAGGCTAATGCTAGTGGCAAAGAATACTGTTGCCAACAGCGCTGTCGACTTACTAAAAAAATTCCAACTTCCACCGCTGCCAAAAACCGTTTGTGACGCTCCGGAACCAAACGAGGCACCTGCCTCTGCACCCTTGCCCTGCTGCAAGAGAATCAGCCCGATCAATGCGACTGCAACAATAAAATGAAAAACAAGAATATAAGTTGCCATTATGCCTCTTCTGCCAGTTGAATAATTCTTAAAAATTCTGCAGCTTGCAATGCGGCCCCGCCGATCAAGCCGCCATCTACATCCTCTTGCGCAAACAGCGCTTGGGCATTCTCCGCATTAACACTGCCGCCGTAAAGAATGTATGTCTGCTCGCCGGCGTCACCTAATCGTTGACGAATACCGGCATGCACGTCTTGCGCTTGTTGAGGCGACGCGGTAATTCCCGTGCCAATAGCCCACACCGGCTCATAAGCGATCACCCCAAGACAAACATTCTCCCACCCAACTTGCTCTGCCACAGCGCTAATCTGCCCCTCGACAACCTCAGAGGTGTGCCCCGCGTCGCGCTCTGCTAGGGTCTCCCCCACGCATAGCACTGGCGTTAAGCCACTGGCCTGCGCAGCAGCATATTTGTTTGCCGCTTCGCGGTTGCTCTCATGCAACCGTGCTCGTCTTTCTGAATGGCCGACGAGCACCATACTGCACCCCACATCAGCCAACATAGAAGCGCTAAGTTCACCAGTGAAGGCACCGTCTGTATGCGCACTAACATCTTGCGCGCCCACATAAATACGTGCCTGCTGCAGTCGGTGCACAACAATCGGTAGGTGCACCGCGGGTGGAAACACCGCAACGCGCACGTTACTCTTGATGCGATTCAACCGCTGCTGCGCCAAGCACTCGGCTAAATCTGCAGCCTTTGCCAGCGATCCATTCATTTTCCAGTTGCCAGCAATTAGCATGAATTGCCCCAGCGTCTTATTACCACTGTAAGACACTCATATACAGGACCATCCAACGACGGAATATTTAGGGTCGGAGATGCTACCGGAGTCAATGCCAATATACAACCCATGGTCGCGATGCAACTAAACAACTCTTTGCCGCACGGTACTCGCGATTTGATGTGCTAGTCGATCCACCAGAACATCGTCCTCTCCCTCTACCATTACTCGAATAAGAGGTTCGGTGCCAGATAAGCGCAACAATACACGCCCGCGACTACCCAACTGTTGCTCTGCATCCAAGACGGCGCGCTTAATATCGCGATCTGCAGCGAGATCAATAAATTTAACCCGCGGTACGTTAATCATCAGCTGCGGAAACTTAGACATACCCTGCTTTGCTTGATTTAGCGTCACACCACGTTCGGCCATTGCACGTATCACTTGCAGCGCTCCAATAATGCCATCTCCCGTAGTATTGATATCACTACACAGCAGATGCCCTGAGTTCTCGCCACCGAGATGCCAATCGTTCTTTTTCAGAGCCTCGATAACATACCGATCGCCGACTGCAGTGCGTTCAAACGGAATACCTAAATCTGCCAATGCCAGTTCCATACCTAGGTTGGACATCAAGGTGCCCGCGACGCCATTACAACCCGATTGCAGGCGCGCGCGAAAGGCGGCAATAATGAAGATTAGTTCGTCGCCATCGACGACCTCTCCTCTGTGATCCACCATTAACACACGATCGCCATCGCCATCCAGTGCGACCCCTAAATCGGCGCCATTTTCAAGCACCTCCCGCTGCAGCGGTTGCATATGAGTCGAGCCACAGCCATCGTTGATGTTAAAACCATCGGGCGCCGCTCCAATCGTCACTACTTCAGCCCCGAGCTCTTTGAATACCTTGGGTGCAGCACTATATGTTGCGCCGTGCGCGCAATCTAAAACAATCTTATAACCACTCAAACTAAAACCGCTAGGGAGGGCGCCCTTGCAAAATTCCACATAGCGGCCAACCGCATCAGAAATCCGACGCGCCCTACCGAGGTCCTCCGAGCGATTAGTATGAAGCGGCTGACCGAGCAATTCCTCAATTTGTAATTCGACACTATCAGCCAATTTGTAGCCATCTGCAGCAAAAAACTTAATGCCGTTATCGTGATATGGATTGTGCGACGCACTGATGACAATGCCCGCAGAAGCGCGAAAGGCGCGAGTCAAATAAGCGACTGCCGGAGTTGGCATAGGCCCAAGCATGTCTACGTCGACCCCAGCAGCGATCAAACCAGCCTCAAGAGCGGACTCAAACATGTAACCAGAAACTCGCGTATCTTTGCCGATGAGTACCCGCCTGTTAGCACCACTATCACGGGTCAATACACAGCCAGCAGCCCAGCCTAATTTAAGAACAAAGTCGGCGGTAATCGGATAGTCGCCGACTCGCCCGCGAATACCATCTGTGCCAAAAAAAATTTTCGTCATCGTAACTCTAGCTCTAGTGGTGCGCCCACTAATCGCAGTGGTGCAGAATTTGCAGGGCCTGCACCGTCTCAAAAACATCGTGAACACGCACGATGGCAGCGCCTTTTTGCGCCGCAAGAACAGCCATGGTAACACTGCCTATCAGCCTTTGGTCAGTCGAACAGTTCAATAATTCGCCTATCATGCGTTTTCTCGACACACCGACCAATACTGGAACGCCTGTGTTGGTGAACTGCTCGAGAGATTTAAACAGGGCGATATTGTGAGCGGTGGTTTTACCGAAACCAAATCCTGGATCGATAATCACTTGGTTAGCATCTATGCCAGCGGTGATGCACTGCTCCCGGCGTTGCATTAAAAACCCTTTCACTTCAGCGACCACATCGCTATATTGCGGTTGGCATTGCATCGATGTCGGCTCTTTCTGCATATGCATGAGACATACCGGCAAGCCGCTATCAACAGCGGCTTCGAGTGCGCCCGCACGGCAAAGGGCACGCACGTCGTTTATCAACTCAGCGCCTACTGCGCTGGCAGCGACTATTACTTCGGGGGTACTGGTATCTACCGAGACGAGCACCTCAAAGTGCTTTTTTATAGCCGCAATTGCTGGAATTACCCGAGCTAATTCCTCATCCACAGCTACCGGATTCGCGCCTGGCCGGGTCGATTCTCCACCGACATCTATAATGTCGACGCCGGCACTTATCATACCCTCGACAGTGCGGAGAACCAAGTCGACGTCCACCGACGCCGCACAAAATAGCTTGCCAGCGTCGGCAAACGAGTCTGGCGTGACGTTGACTATACCCATTATCTGAGTTCGCTCGAATTTCAAACGACGACCTCCATATGTAGGTATTCCGCCTTTGTGCTGTGCCCTTTAGCCTTGAGTTATCGCCTTCAATTTACCTTATACGCCCTCTACGGCTCCACCAATCGTCCCACCAGTACTGTTGTGATTTTCGTCACTATTATCACCATCTGACTTGCCACTCAAGTCATCGTTGTCCCAACGTCGGGGCGGGCGCACCTGAATACGCTTCATAAGATCATCGACTTGATCCGCGTCTATGGTCTCGTACTCCATAAGCGCATCTTTCATCGATTCCAAGACGTCGCGATAATCTTCGAGAAGTTCCTTGGCCTTGACATAAGCGCCATCGAGTATCAAACGCACTTCCTGATCAATCTCGCGAGAAGTGTCCTCAGAGTAATGAATGTTGCCGCCGCCGGGTGCCTGCGACTCATCCTCTCCATATAACACCGGACCCATCTTTTCGGTTAAGCCCCACTTGGTCACCATATTGCGCGCCATTTGTGTAGCGCGCTCGATATCATTTTGTGCTCCGGTAGTTACACCGTCCAGACCGCCAATCAATTCTTCAGCAATGCGACCGCCAAACAAACTACACAATTGGCCAAAAATTTGTCGCCGGTTCATACTGTAGCGGTCTTCTTCCGGCAAATACTGGGTCACACCGAGGGCCCGACCACGCGGAATAATAGTGACTTTGTGCACGGGGTCATGCTCCGGCATAAGACGGCCAATAATCGCGTGACCAGCCTCGTGGTAAGCCGTATTGGTCTTTTCC
>JAPKCN010000168.1 GCA_028822945.1 Porticoccaceae bacterium
TGCCGGGTCAGCCGAGCAGCGTGCGGAGTGGCTGCCAAAAGTCGCTGCTACCGAAGCTCTCGGGGCTTTGGCGTTAACCGAAGATAATTCTGGCTCGGACTTAAAGTCGGTGGCTACAGAGGTTTGTGAAACCGCTGATGGATTGGTTTTAAATGGTTCTAAAGCCTATATTTCAAATGCTGGCGCTGCGGCCTATTACATCGTTTTTGCTAAGGAAGATAACGGCTTTTCAACTATCCTAGTTCCAGCCGATGTCGATGGGGTGTCAACTCGGCAGACTACCGAATTAATAGCACCGCACGTGCTCGGTGATGTCTTCTTTGAGAATGTTCGATTGCCACACACCGCTCGACTGGGCATCGCTGGCGATGGCTTACAAAATGCCCTCGCTACACTGGGTGTATTTCGTGTCTCAGTGGCAGGTGCCGCCGTCGGTTTAGCTCAAGCTGCGCTCGATGAAGCGGTTCGACACACCAGCACAAGAGTCCAGTTTGGGCGGCCACTGGCGAAGTTGGGGCCCGTTGCACAAATGTTGGCCGACAGTTGGACCGAAATTGAAATGGCTAGATTGATAACATACCGGGCGGCATCCATGGCTTGTGCCGATCCATCTTCGACTTTACACCACTCTTCTATGGCTAAATTGGCGGCTAGTGAAATGGCCTCTAAAGTCGTTGATCGGTGCGTGCAGATGATGGGGCGATATGGTCTAGAGCACCAGTCAAAGATTGAGCGATTGTACCGGCAGGCAAGACCAATGCGGATTTATGAGGGTTCATCTGAGGTGCTGCGTTTGTGTATCGCCAAGCAATTGGTATTGGAAAAAGCATGATAGATCTTCAGCTGAGCGGGAAAGTTGCAATTATTACTGGCGCTAGCCGTGGTCTGGGCTATGAGATGGCGCTGGCGTTAGCTGAACAGGAGGTTAAAGTACTGGCGGTGGCGCGTTCGATAGACGACTTGCGAGAACTTGAGTCGCGCAATCCTGATAACATAATGGTTAGTCAGTGCGACATGCTCGACGGAGCAGCTGTAGCCGCGCTCCCAGAACTCGCGGTGCAATTGTTTGGTGCTGTCGACATTGTCATCAACAATGCCGGCATCGCACCTGCAACACCCTTTCTTGAGCAGGACTTTGACCAGTGGCAGCGGGTGTTTTCGGTCAATGTGACCGCGCCTGCGATTCTTTGCAGGGCGGCAGGCGAACACATGGTTGCTCAGGCCAGCGGTAAAATCATCAATGTAGCCTCCACTTCCGGGATTCTTGGCAAGGCCAACCTAGCCGCTTATTCTTCGAGCAAAGGCGCGTTGTTGCAATTTACGAAAGCATTGGCGGCGGAGTGGGCTAAATTTGGTGTTCAGGTAAATGCTATAGCGCCCGGCGCATTCAAGACTGATGCTCAATCAATGGTTATGGAGTCCCCAGAAATTCTTAAGCGCCGAGTCGGCAAAATTCCCGCGCGAAGGATGGCGGAGAGTGCAGAAATTGGTGCTCTGACATGTTATCTTGCGTCTGCGCAGTCGGACTTTGTCACTGGATCTGTGATGGTAATTGACGGTGGGGAATCATCGAAGCTATAACGCCAAAAAAGACTTTTTGCGGTTATTAAGTCGGCAATAACTGGGCTTTTTGGCAGACGCACTCTAGAGGACTATCAAAAGGAATCACTGTGACTAATAAAGGGATTACTTCGGTTGGTGCTTACGTGCCCCGACGACGATTGCTGCGCAGCGCAATAGCTGCGGCGCATAGCTGGGCAAAGCCGGGACTGAAGGGGCTAGGGAAAGGATCGCGGGCTATTTGCTCGCATGATGAAGACGTTATTACCATGGCAGTTTCCGCCGCTCAAGCGTGCATTTCGGGACACGACAGTTGCTCGACCGATCGTCTGCTGTTGGCGTCTACTAGTTTTCCGTTTGCCGATCGCCAAAATTCCACTGTTGTTGGCGAGGCCCTAAATCTAACCGAATCTTTACAGACCGCCGATATTGGTGGATCGCAGCGAGCTGCGACTAGTGCATTACTACTTGGATTGCAGCATGACGGCAAGCAGTGTTTAGTGATCGGCGCAGAAAAATGCCTTGCGAAACCCGGCAGCGCGGATGAATTTAGCGTTGGTGATGCCGCGGCCGCTGTCACGCTTGGCACCGATGACCAAATCGCACGATTTATCGGATCGCAATCGATTTCGCGCGACATGGTCGATCACTACCGCGCGACGCGGTCCGAATATAACTATGCTCTCGAGGAGCGTTGGATTCGCGATGAAGGTTTACTGCAAATCATCCCAGAGACTATCGCAGCGCTGTTGAGTGATTTAAAGTTATCGCCGGATCAAATTGATCATCTATTAATTGCCGGTGTTGATAGCCGGCCTGCAGCGCAGATTGCTAATCGTTGCGGTATCGACCCATTGGCATTGCATGGCGGCCTCAAGGCCTCCATTGGCCACGCCGGTAGTGCCGACGCTCTACTATTGCTGGTGGATACTTTGCAGATTGCCGAGCCAGGACAGCATATTCTTGTTGCAAGCTTTGGCCAAGGTTGTGATGCGCTGTTGTTTCAGGCCACCGATACCGTGCGTAGGGCGCGCGAAAAGAGTGGAGTAGCCGCTGCCATTGACGCAGGTATCGAGGATAGTAATTACCTTCGTCATCTTTCTTTCAGCGGGCTTGTGGATATCGATTGGGGTATGCGAGCGGAGCGTGACAACCGCACTTCGCAGTCAGCTTTTTATCGGCAAAGGCGTGCTATCACTGGCTTTATAGGCGGTTTATGTGAAGATTGTGGTGTTGCGCAGTACCCCAAAACAGCCCTCTGCGTGAACCCAAATTGTGGCAAACAAGACACTCAAATTGACGACGTGTTTGCTAACAAGGTGGGTCGCGTAAAATCATTTACTGAGGACTGGTTGGCGCTATCGCTAAACCCCCCGTTAATGTACGGCAGTGTTCGGTTTGAGAAAAAAAGTACCCTCATGATGGAGTTTACTGACTTTGACCCCGGCCAATTAGCTATTGGGATTGATTTGCAGATGGTTTTTCGGATTAAAGATTTTGACCCTTTGCGGGGGTATCACCGGTATTTCTGGAAAGCTGCACCCGCGACGCGACCATCCAATTAGATAGGCGAGAATTATGGCAAGTGGAATTAAAGACAAAGTCGCTATTATCGGCATGGGTTGTAGTCGATTTGGCGAGCGCTGGGATAGCGGTGCCGATCAATTGATGCTCGAGGCATTTGACGAGTGCCTTGCGGATGCCGGTATAGAAAAGGCGCAGATTGAAGCTGCGTGGCTAGGGCTGTGTTATCAGGAGCAAAGCCTCGGTAAATCGTCTATTTCACTGTCACAATCGTTGCGTTTGCCCAATGTGCCGGTAACCCGTGTTGAGAACCTCTGCGCCACCGGTACAGAGGCGCTTCGCGGTGCAGCTTACGCGGTCGCGTCTGGAGCCTGTGATATCGCGCTAGCGATGGGCGTCGAAAAACTTAAGGACACTGGATTTGGCGGTCTCCCGTCGCGTACCATGGGTACCTTCGAAGATCTTTGGTTTCCCGGGGTTTCGGCACCCGGCTCATTCGCACAATTGGCGAGTGCCTATGCGCACAAGCATCAGATACCCATGGACGATCTTAGGGCCGCAATGGCGCATGTTTCTTGGAAGAGCCACGAAAACGGAGCATTAAACCCCAAAGCCCATTTACAAAACCGTATCTCCAAAGACAAAGTGCTAAATGCGCCGATGATATCGTACCCGCTTGGATTGTTTGATTGCTGCGGCGTTAGCGATGGTGCTGCCTGTGCCATCGTAACTACACCAGAAATGGCAAAAAAACTGGGACGAGCAGCGAACTTGGTGAGCATTAAGGCCCTCCAGCTAGCCGTCAGTAATGGCGCGGAAATGTTCTATGATGACTGGGATGGCAGCCATGCAATGACCGCCGAGTTAGCCTCAAAAAGAGCATATAACGAGGCGGGGATCAAGCACCCCAAACAGCAACTCGACATGGTTGAAGTTCACGATTGTTTTTCTATCACCGAGTTGGTGACTATGGAAGACTTGGGGCTGTCGGCCTCAGGTCAAGCTTGCCAAGACATCACCGCGGGTGTCTATGATCGTGATGGAGACTTGCCTTGCAATGTCGATGGTGGTTTAAAATGTTTTGGCCATCCACTAGGTGCCACCGGATTGCGCATGGTTTATGAAATTTACCAGCAGCTCCACGGTCGCTGTGGTGAGCGGCAACTCGACGATCCAACGCTTGGTTTGACGCATAACCTCGGCGGCT
>JAPKCN010000169.1 GCA_028822945.1 Porticoccaceae bacterium
CGAAATGTAGATATTATTGGTTTGTCGGGGCTAATTACGCCCTCTTTGGATGAGATGGTTCACGTCGGTCGCGAAATGCAACGGCAAGGATTTACTATTCCTCTGATGATCGGTGGCGCAACCACATCGAAGGCCCACACAGCAGTTAAGATCGCACCGACATATCTCCACAACCAGGCCGTTTACGTACCCGATGCGTCCCGAGCGGTCGGAGTAGCGGGCAATCTTATAAGCCGAAAAAATCGCGATCAATTTATTGCTAATATCCAAAAAGACTACGTAGCTGTGCGCAAACGTACCGCTAATCGAACACCACGGGGCACACTGTTCGCATACAGTGATGCAATCGCGCAAAAACCCCAAATTAACTGGCGGGATTTCGAAACTGAAATTCCAAAACATCTCGGCACCCACGTACTCGAAGACTACCCACTGGAAACGCTTATCCCTTACATCGACTGGACACCGTTTTTTATAACTTGGGATCTGGTGGGAAAATACCCAAAAATATTCTCTGATGAGATCATTGGGAGTGCCGCAAAATCGCTTTTTAAAGATGCTCAAGTAATACTCAGAAAAATTGTCGGTGGCCGTTTACTGCAAGCGCGAGCCGTGTTTGGGCTATGGCCCGCAAACACTGTTAACGCCGACGATATTGAAATTTATACGGATACTAATCAGCCCAAGCCAATAGCTGTTCTGCATCACATCCGGCAGCAAATTCAAAAACCTGGTGCAACTGATGAATTGCGTTCACTGGCCGACTACATTGCACCGAAAAGTAGTGGATTGGCCGACTATATGGGTGGATTTGCGGTCACTGTTGGCGTCGGGGCCGAGCGTTTGGCTGCCGAGTTTGAGGCGGCCAACGACGATTATAGTGCGATTATGGTCAAGGCACTTGCCGACCGGTTAGCAGAGGCTTTTGCCGAGCACCTTCACGAGCGCGTGCGCCGTGAGCACTGGGGCTATGCCGAGAACGAAAGCCTTGACAATGGCGCCCTAATTGGCGAACGCTATCGCGGTATTCGCCCAGCCCCCGGATACCCAGCATGTCCAGACCACAGCGAAAAGGCTACCCTGTTCAAACTTCTCGATGCGCAGGCCGCGACCGGCATAACGCTGACCGAGAACTTTGCCATGACCCCAGCCGCATCGGTCAGCGGTTGGTACTTTGCGAACCCCGACGCCAGATATTTTAATACTGGGAAAATCAGTCACGATCAAGTAGAGTCTCTGGCCGAGCGAAAAGGAGTCAGTATAACGCAGGTAAAACGCTGGCTGACACCCATTCTCAACGACTGAGGACCCGCCATCGACAGCTAAATGGAGCGTCGCAAGAACATGAGTACTGATGATAAAAAAACCGAACAAAGCCAGCCGAGACACGGCCTAAGTAGTGTTGTAAAGAGCGTTCTGTGGGCAGCACTTGGCGTCAATTCAAACAAAAACCGCGAGCACGACTTTGAACAGGGTAATCCACTGGCATTTATTATCGGTGGTGTGATATTTACGTTGTTATTTATTTGCACCATCTCACTAGTGGTTGGTTTTGTACTCCGCGACCGAGGCATCTAAAAATGTGCTAGAGCGTTCGCAGCGATCGGGGCCTATAGATTGTTCTACCGAGCATATTCGGATATGAGTTCGGCTCACGACTAAAACTTATTGGTACTTCTGTGCTGCGCCAGTTGGGCACCAGCTGCCGACGTATTGACGGCTGACGCCGGAGTCATGCAACTCCGAGCGGATTAAGATCCGGGCAATCACTAGAGTCTGCATACCCCTTTTCTCAGTATCGTATCGTGTCATTTATTTTAAACTATGGTGCCGAATAGTTTAGTGCCCTCAAATGAGACACATGTAAAGTTATTAAGCTTAAAGGAAATCCATCGAGGTTATCATATCAAGACTCTCGGAACCGTCATAAATCGCCTGTAAAAACCCTTGATTGCGAGATAATATTTGGCTGGCAAAGAAATTTGCAGTGGCAATTTTTTGACTGTAAAAGCGATCCGTAGCACCGTCATCAATACGTTTCTGGGCCGCAGCAGCAAGTACCACCAGCAACCAAAAACTTACCGCATTGCCGAACAGCATTAAATAACTATAGGCAACTGCCGGTGCCTCGTCGGGATTGGACAATACACTCGCCAACGCCGCGCGACAGTCTTTCACGCTGCCCTCTAGGGCCTTACGCAAGCGCTGAATAGCAGCGCTTTTAGAGGTCAGTGTGGCGATTGTGTGGTCCATCTCTGCAAGCATTAATGAGAGTCCTTCACCAGCGTCGCGCAGACACTTACGGCCGACAAAATCAAGACTTTGAATGCCGTTGGTGCCCTCATAAATCGGCAGTATGCGCGCATCGCGCATATGCTGAGCAGCGCCAGTTTCCTCGACAAAGCCCATACCGCCGTGCACTTGCACTCCTAGTGAGGCAACTTCCATCGACACCTCGGTGCACCAGCCCTTGACTAACGGCGTCAGCATTTCAACCCAGAGCGCGCCTCGTTCGCGCTGCTGTTCACTGCGGTGATGACTGCTGCGATCCTCGGCGGCTATAGCATAAAACGATAATGCCCTGCCCCCCTCGGTAAGCGCTCGCATCTGCATCAACATGCGCTTTACATCTGGATGGTGAATGATTGGGGCGCCTGACTGCATCCCTGCTACGCGACCCTGCACTCGGGCAGAAGCATAGGCGACAGCCTGTTGATAAGCTCGTTCACCCACCGCCACACCCTGGTGACCAACGGATAATCGGGCATTGTTCATCATCGCAAACATGCACATCAAGCCACGGTTTTCCGGACCCACTAAGTGGCCCACAGCCCCACCATTATCACCAAACGCCATGGTGCATGTCGGGCTAGCATGAATACCTAGCTTATGCTCGACACCAACCGCGCGTACATCGTTGGCGCTACCAAGACTGCCGTCCTGGTTGACGAGATACTTGGGCACTAAGAAGAGTGAAATACCGTTATTCCCTTCGGGGGCGCCAGGAATTCTCGCTAGCACCAGATGAATGACATTTTCGGCCAGCGCATGATCGCCCCAGGTAATGTATATTTTTTGACCACTGACGAGATAATGATCGCCGTTGGCGGTGGCCTTGGTCTGTACCGCCGACAAGTCGGTGCCCGCCTGCGGTTCGGTGAGATTCATAGTGCCCGACCAAACACCGGTGATAATTTTTTCTAAATAGGTATTTTTTTGCTCGTCTGACCCATACAAGTTCAACGCGTGAATAACGCCTCGGGATAACATGGGTAGTAAGCTCAGCGCAGTATTGGCCGACTGAAGCATCTCTTGGCCCGCCAGATCTATGACACTGGGTAAACCCGCACCGCCATATTCTGTACTGCCATTCAGACAGCACCAGCCGCCTTCGATCATCTGCTGATACACACCATCGAGAGCCGGCGCCGTGTGCACAACACCATCGCTCATCCGAGTGCCCTGAGAGTCAGCCGTATAATTCGTCGGTGCGACTATATCCTCAAAAAATTTTGCCGCCTCTGGGAGTATTGCATCGATCACGTCGCGACTGGCGTCTTCGAAGCCAGGCATGGCAGACAATTCATCATAGCCCACCAATTCATCGAGGATAAACGCAAATTCCTTTTGTGGGGCTTTATAAACGGTCATATAATTATCTCCAAAGATGTTCAAAATAAAAAGCTCGGCGCACTGGTTTAGTGAGGGGGCGAAGTTTCATTAATTTGCCCGCGACTGTAAACCGCTGAGTGTGACTGATGGGTTCGACTGATTGCCATCCCGGATGTCAATCGCCGAACTAGACGATGGGCACCGCCCCTACAGCTATTCTAACCTGACCGGTAAGTGTCGTAACGTAAACCCAGTACAAAAAGACGAGCTACAGAGCCAGTCTGAAATATAAAAACTCTAAGCTGATATCGGGGAATAATTCTGAGTGTATAGCCATATATTACCTGAAAACTGCCACCAACAGCGCTATGAGGCCTATACCTGCGAAGCCACGCACGAACTCTATAAATACACGCAAACCGCCTAGAACCTCAAAAAGAATCGCTTACATAGACCAACTCCATGTGCATCGGTAGATAGGATGACATAATATCAATATAGTAACTCGGCTTTATAAAATGATGGCAGCCTGTACCGACGAAAAATGTCGCTAACCCAAACAGAGGTACAGGCCTAATCGGATTCGTCGAGAACGCCATGAACGCAACCATCGCGTCAGTCTTCATATGCCGTCCGTCATAGCTCAATCACTCGTCATGTAAGC
>JAPKCN010000170.1 GCA_028822945.1 Porticoccaceae bacterium
TACCTGTTAGGTTACACGGGTGCTACTAGCACAATGACGCCGCAATTGATTAGGACGTCACTGTCAATATCATTAGTTCAGCTTCAATCTACGACTACATCGGTATAGGTCGTTTCGCCAAAAACTCGAGATTGTAGCCTTACCTAAAAGTACTATCGGTATATTCTTCGAGCGCTAACTCTATTTCATTGCGCGCCCGCATATCGACAGCAACGGTTTTTAGCTCATCGCCATGAATAGATAATACAACCGCCTTATCAAACTCGAAATAAATATCCAAACAAACACCCTTACGCATATCAGGTTTAACTTACGGCACAGAGTGCACTTCAGCAGCGGTATACATCACCACGGGAGCAAATGGTTCGACACCAAAATACTGTTTTTAGAAATTTGAAACCCATCGGCCTCAGCGCTTTTATCGTGTTCCGATAGCGCGCGAAAATCTGCTCGCAGATCAAATTTATCGCTGGAACGCTTTGCAACATCCAAGTCAGACAATATCTGCAACGAACTATCATCGTGCATTTGGCGTCAAATTACGGCTGTGCTTAAAATCATATTGATTGAACCCGCAAGGCAAAGGGTGTCTATTCAAAAGTCCTATCGCCCAACCAGAGCGACCCATTTAAGCACGTTACATCGATATAGTCGTGATCGGCCTGTTTCGCATAACCAAGCTCCAACGGAAGACGATCTGGTCAAGTAGCGTCCAGCTTCCACTCCGAGCAAGTTACTCTAGAAGTCATGCTGTTTGGCACTCCGATCATCTAGACTATAGTGACGGACAGAGATACCGACATACGATTGGTCGCCAACATTCGCTGAGGCAGGTAATCAGATCAGTACAATTTCAATAAAGACGTATATCCCAATTGTTGTGTTTATGATACTCAGCCTTAAGTTATGTTCAGCGTTTCTTATTAATGTGGCAACTTTTAGATTAGCCAACACCGCTGTAGAGGGTAAACTACTTTATTTAACTCGGGTCAATCGACATCGAAGCTGAGCGCTGCTCGAGCTTATACAATTTTTGATTAGTTTGGCGACGAAATCCATCCATCGACTCAATTGCTTCGGAATGGCTCTTCAGTTGCCGCTCTATACTACTAGTTGCTTTGGACATTTGGCTACGGCTATCTTGCAGTGCTCGAAACTTCACAAATAGGTCTGCAACATCACCACTCATCTCCAAATAGTTACTACTTACCGCGCCGATACGCTTCTTTTCTAACACCAGACCGGCATCTAAATCAGCCACCGATTGTTCTACCGATACGCGCTTTTGTGCCAGAAATACAATGTCAGTTTGATTTTTGGAGATCTTGCCTTTGTTAATATCATTGGACACCCCCCAGAGCTTTTTAATCTCGGACCAGTGCTTTTGCAACTCTTCTTGGTGGCGGCTTAACTTTACCTGCATAGCAGCGCCGGATTGAGTGACCGATTCATCTGTACTGCTAAGTCGCGATTCAAGATCGTCAAATCGTTGCTGCAAGGCACGGTGGTTTGTCTGCAATGACGTAAATTCCAACCAACTAAATCCCGCAGCCGTAGCAGAGATAGTTAGCACAACAAAGATTAAGAATTTCCATCCTCCACCCATGACATTGCTGGGTATTGAACGATGAGGTTTGGCAGCACCCGCGCCTCCGGACATGCCGTCGCGCTCAGGCACGATTGGATTGATACGCCTATTGTCCGAGTCCGACATATTCCGAAGCACCTCTATATCGCGCAGTTAAAAAGTGACGGTATTATAACGGCTCGGCCGGGACGCAACACTATGCTTATCGACAATTTTATTGCGCGCCCTGTAACCGGTCACAATTCGGCGAGCCTGAGCACAGAATCTGCTTTACTGATAGCAAAAAGTCGGCTCACAGCCGACCTCCAACCCCTACAACAGCGCTTGCCGATCGACTCTGCTCAGAGCGAGTTAATTAGAAGAGCGAATACCAAAGTCAGCACCAAACTACTGATTATGACGCCACGCACGGAAGCGATTGGTCCAAGGCTTCCTTTTAGTCCGTTCACCTCAAGTGCTCCGATGACTAGCAGCGCGGTAACAAGACCGGCACCGCCAACAGCTGTACCATAACCATGGCCCGCATAGTGGGGACCTGCTAACATGGCGAACACCATAGGTGCCGAAAGTAAGGTATTGGTGCGCGACGCCAACAACGCCTTCGCACCTGCCGCTGGCGCATCGCCCTCGACCATACCCAACGCAATTTTTTGCGCGGGCCAAATAACCATCCATACATTCGCCGCCATAATAATGCCCATAGCTGACCCTATGATGATGTAGTTATTCATCTGCCCATAATGCTGCACGCCGCCGAGTAATATCAATCCAGTGAGAAAGGTAAACATGGCGCCCCAGCGAAACCACCAGAGAGCACTCGGAGCCAATTTCTGTTTCGCATCTGCTAGACCCTCAGCCGTTGCCTGCTTGAAGTAACCGCCCTGCACAAAATTGAAGTAGTACAACATCCCGATCCAGGTAATACCAAACAGAAGATGCCCCCAACGCGCTAAAAAGTTGATCGTTTCAGTGGTCATTAGCTACTCCGAATGCTAGGATTTTTGCAGTGAGGTCAGACTTGCCCAGCCATTCCCCTTGGGTTATCAACAGAGAACGCGCCAGAAACAGACTTTCGACCGCTTTGCTCACGAGTTTTCTCATGAGCAAAGTATAACAGACATAAAAAAACCCCGCCTAACTAAGGCGAGGTTTTTTATTTCGTTTGGGCTACTACATCATACCGCCCATACCACCCATACCGCCCATACCGCCCATACCACCCATATCGGGCATTGCAGGTCCGGCATTATCTTCTGGTAGATCAGCAACCATTGCCTCGGTCGTCAACATTAGACCAGCGATAGAAGCAGCTGCTTGCAAAGCTGTACGCGTTACTTTAGCGGGATCGAGAATACCCATAGCGATCATATCGCCATATTCACCAGATGCCGCATTGTAGCCAAAGTTACCCGAGCCCTGCTTGACCTTGTCAACTACGACCGAGCCCTCATCACCAGCATTCTCGACGATTTGACGAAGTGGCGCCTCCATGGCTCTGCGGGCTATTCCAACACCTACCGTTTGGTCGTCATTGTCTCCGGTAAGGCCCTCGATCGCCTGTAGAACTCTTATCAGTGCAACACCACCTCCAGCGACGACACCCTCTTCGACCGCCGCACGAGTCGCATGCAGCGCATCTTCAACTCGAGCTTTTTTCTCTTTCATCTCGATTTCAGTCGTTGCACCCACTTTAATCACAGCGACACCACCGGCTAGTTTAGCCACTCGTTCCTGCAATTTCTCTCGGTCGTAATCTGAACTTGTATCCTCGATCTGTGCACGAATTTGTTTGACCCTGGCTTCAATCGCAGCGTGGTCGCCAGCACCATCTACCAAGGTAGTATTTTCTTTGGTCATTGCGACTCGCTTGGCAGTTCCCAAATGCTCCAAAGTAGCCGACTCGAGATCTAATCCGACTTCCTCTGAAATAACCGTGCCTCCAGTTAAAATGGCAATATCCTCGAGCATGGCTTTCCGGCGATCGCCAAAGCCCGGTGCCTTACAAGCAGATACCTTAACGATTCCGCGCAAGTTATTGACGACTAATGTAGCTAGCGCCTCGCCTTCGACATCTTCGGCGATAATCATCAACGGCTTTCCAGCTTTTGCGACTGCCTCAAGTAGTGGCAACAATTCGCGGATATTAGATATTTTTTTGTCGACTAGCAAAATCAATGGCGCTTCCTGTTCTGTACTCATATTTTCCTGATTGTTAACGAAATATGGTGACAGATAACCGCGATCAAACTGCATCCCCTCAACAATATCGAGCTCATTCTCTAGACCTGAACCTTCTTCGACCGTAATTACACCTTCTTTGCCTACTTTACCCATTGCGTCGGCAATAATATCGCCGACTAAGGTGTCGCTGTTGGCTGAGATAGTACCCACCTGAGCAATTTCCTTCACCTCCGAACAAGGCTTAGCTATTTTTACAATTTCGGCAACTGCTGCGATAACAGCTTTGTCGATACCGCGTTTCAAATCCATTGGGTTCATGCCCGCAGCGACTGACTTAAGACCCTCATTAACGATCGTCTGAGCCAGCACTGTAGCGGTTGTGGTGCCATCGCCGGCATCGTCAGATGCCTTGGAAGCCACCTCTTTGACCATTTGAGCACCCATGTTTTGAAG
>JAPKCN010000171.1 GCA_028822945.1 Porticoccaceae bacterium
TCTCGGAATGTTGATTACACTACGAACGAGCCCAAAGAAATATGGTTCGCTAATAACAATAAATAATAAAAATTAATATGATTGCGAAGATGTTCGAGGGTGTGATGTCCGAGAACTTTGAAAGGGGTTGCCTAACGGCATCCCCTTTTTACTATCTGTTTGTGCCACACTCCGCGTTCGTCTGTTAAACTACCATTTAAGAAATTCTAGCCAAAGACAAGCTATGCTCGAACGCATCAATAAATTCTTCCGTCAAAAAACTATTCGTGGGAAAGCTGCCTCTGGTGATGTAGTGGCCTCAGACGAGCACACCTTGACACCTGAAATGATGAGTGTAGATGCACTAAAAGTCGTCAGGACACTCCAGAAGGCCGGCTTTCAAGCTTATGTTGTTGGCGGTTGTGTACGCGATCTATTACTCGGTCTCAAACCCAAAGATTTTGATGTCGCGACCAATGCTGAGCCAGATCAGGTCAAATCACTGTTTAGGCGGGCCAGAATAATCGGCCGGCGCTTTCAAATTGTGCATGTCCAATTTAATCGAGAAATTATTGAGGTTACCACCTTTCGATCGAACCAGCAGGGCAAAAACAGTAATGGCACTAGACGTCAAACAGACAGCGGAATGCTGACGCGGGACAATGTATTCGGAACTCTCAGCGACGACGCCAGTCGCCGAGACTTAACGATTAACGCGCTTTACTACGACCCGATAGACAATAGCCTGCGCGACTTTGCGGATGGCCTTAACGACATCAAAAAGCGCGTTGTGCGCATTATGGGCGATCCTGCGACGCGTTTTAGAGAGGATCCAGTGCGCCTCTTGAGAGTCGTGAGATTTGCTGCTAAATTAGGTTTTCGAATCGAATCTAAAACCGCTGAGCCGATGCGCCGATTAGCCGATAATTTACAGCTGGTTTCAGCTCCAAGGTTTTTTGATGAAAGCTTAAAACTTTTTATGAGTGGCCAGGGGCTAGCTACCTACCAACTTCTGGACGATTACCGCTTCTTTGATTATATAGTGCCAGAATTGAGCAGTTGCTTGCAGCAGGACCCGCTAGCCGCGGCTTTGATTGAACAAGCCTTTACTAATACCGATCTCAGGATTCGCTCATTAAAGCGTGTAACACCGGCCTTTATTTATGCCGCTCTGTTATGGCCGATTGTAGCGCAGCGCGCAACTGAGTATCGAGAGCAGGGTGAATCACCGCTTTCAGCGCAGCGCCGGGCGGCGGATAATGCGATTTTTTCTCAAGTCGTAGTGACTGCCATTCCAAAGCGCTTTAGTATCCCGATGCGCGAAATATGGGATCTACAGTTATCGTTACCGCGAAGAGGTGGTGTCCGCGCCGAGCGACTTATCGGTCACCCGCGCTTCCGGGCTGCCTATGATTTTGTACTACTTCGCGAAGAGTCCGGAGAGGATCTTGAGGGTCTCGGCGATTGGTGGACAAGATATCAAGATAGCGACGCACAACAGCGCCTAGAGATGGCCTCGGCAATTAAGGAACCAGGCAGCAGTCGCACCCGTCGCAGGCGCCCGCGCAAGCCTAAAAATTCAGCTAAAAATGTCGACTAATGGCGGTTGTATTTGTAGCTCTAGGCAGTAACCTAGATAACCCAAAAGAGCATATCGAGCGCGCCATCGCCGAACTCAGAGCTGATCGCAGATTGCATTTTATTGCAGCCTCGAACTTGTACAGCAGCAAAGCTGTCGGGCCTGGCCATCAGCCGGACTATTGTAATGCCGTGGTGAATCTCTCAACTGAACTTAAGCCGGAATCCCTTCTCGATTTGCTACAGGCGGTTGAAAACCAGCACAGGCGAGTTCGAGTACAGCGTTGGGGCGCTCGAACACTCGATCTCGATCTTTTGCTTTTCGAACATATCACGCTACATTCGAAGCGCCTTTGCATACCCCATCCGAGAATGCACGAGCGGGCGTTTGTCCTGATACCACTAGCCGATATAACCGGCGTTGATTTTTACATCGGCGACAAAAGCGTTAACCAACTATTAGAAAAATGTGTCGACCGAGGTACGGTTCAAAGACTCGCAGTTTAATGCAGCTATCGTCGGGACATTCGTATAACCAAATCGATTCGTATTATTGACCCTACCGATCAGGCCCTCCCGCACTATCCCTTCATAGATTGCTTTGGAGGGCCAAATAGAAATTGGTAAAACAACACTGACAAAATGCCTCGCGAAGACCTATATTGTGCAGATCGGTTTAGAGGATGGCGATGACAGCCCGTTTTTACAACGGTTTTTGTCAACATCGCAATCGCCCAGCTCTGCCAACCCTCCTGTACTTTTAGTGCCAGTGCATAAGGCAACTCGAATCTCTTCGCCAAGGTAAACTATTTTAACGAGTTAGGATTTATGACTTCCTTGTCGAAAAAAATCCAATTTTTTTGTCCGGTAAACCTCGACGACGATGAATATAGACTCTACCGAGCAGTCTATCAAAGTGTCATGGTCGATTTGCCAAAACCCGACTTAGTAATCTATCTTCAGGCGCCAACCGAGATACTTTAGGCGCGCGTTAAATTGCGTGGCAGAGCCAACGAGCAAGACATAGCCACGGAATATTTACAGCAGATAAACGATGCCTGTACCCATCTCTTGTGCCATTAGAACATGATCCCTTTGCTGATTGTTAATAGCGCAACTATTAATCTTGCGGACGAACACGACGATTATCAAAACTTGGTACGCCAAATGGCCGGAACGCATAACGGCCGACATTATTACCACCCACGAGTGCCCAACTAATGGCTTGTATATTCAGCGCTTGTCAGCGCGCGAAAAACTGAGTAACGTAGTGGACTTAGGGTAATAGAGCGCTCAACGCCAGATGACTATCGATCAGTTAAATGCCATGAAAGGCCGCGATGAGAAATTCTCCTCGATCACCGCTTACGATTTTAGTTTCGCCAAATTAATTGATGAAGCTGGCATTGAGGTGGTTCTAGTCGGAGATTCGCTTGGCAATGTCGTGCAGGGGCGGGATACCACTATTCCTGTATCAATCGATGAGATGGCCTATCATACAGCGGCGGTGAAACGCGGTATAGTAGACAGCTTGCTGATCTCAGATATGCCTTTTATGAGCTATGCAACACCCACAGATGCAATGCGTAATGCCGCCATCCTTATGCAAGCTGGCGCGCAGATGGTCAAACTAGAGGGCGGAGAATGGCTCGAAGAAACCGTTTATCAACTCACTGAGCGAGGCCTACCGGTTTGCGCGCACCTTGGACTGACACCACAGTCAGTGCATAAGATCGGCGGCTTTAAAATTCAGGGTCGCGAACCACAGGCGGCGGCCAAAACAGTCGCCGATGCGCAACTGTTAGAACAGGCCGGCGCCCAACTACTGGTAATTGAATGTGTCCCAGCATCGCTAGGTAAAATACTGGCCTCTGAGCTTAACATGCCGGTAATCGGTATTGGGGCCGGACCTGATACTGATGCGCAGATTCTAGTACTTTACGATATGCTTGGCATTTCACCGAAGTTGCCTCGCTTTTCAAAAGATTTTTTGCAGGATACTGATTCAGTGATAACAGCCCTAAAAAACTACGCCAAGCAAGTTCGCAACGGCGCTTTCCCGGGTCCAGAACACAGCTTTTTCGAGTAAACGAGGAGAATTTGAGGTAATGGGAAATCACGTAGATATGACACCGACCGAGTCGGTGTATGAATTTGAAATGACGTCGGCAAGCGGCGAAAAAATATCTATGGAGCATTACCGCGGTCGTGTCCTATTAATCGTCAATACCGCGAGTCAATGCGGATTCACTGGGCAGTACGAGGGTTTGCAAACGCTCCATGAGAACTATAAAGAGCGTGGTTTGTCCGTCATTGCAGTTCCTTGCAATCAGTTTGGCAGTCAGGAGCCTGGAGCCGACACTGAGATCCAAAAATTTTGCCAACGCAATTATGCTGTCAGCTTTGACGTAATGGCAAAGACTGATGTCAATGGCGAGCACCAAAGTGATTTGTTTCAATACCTAAAAGGCGCCGCAGGAGGCTTACTAACCGACAAGATCAAGTGGAATTTTACTAAGTTTCTGGTCGATCGAGAAGGCCATGTGGTGAGCCGACACCCCTCTATCACCAAACCCAGCGCATTGGGCGCGGACATTGAGCGGCTTTTATAAGGGTGCTCTTACGACTATATGCCCATCGAATGCTTAGA
>JAPKCN010000172.1 GCA_028822945.1 Porticoccaceae bacterium
TGTTAATCGGGTAACGCCACCTAACAAGATCATAGCGAAGATGACGCCGGCACAGAATAATAGCCAATAAGCGATTTGGCGATCGTAGCGCTGTTGCGCTGCCTGGTGTGTCATTTCGAACATGTGCTGTGTTATCTCGTGGTGGTCAAGTTAAATATCGTTAACAAGTGTTGTGTTTTCGACTAGTGCTGTCAAGGCAATGACTAAATGTTCGCTTTTGACGGTAAATGTAACCACTTTCTACTACGGTAGCGAAACATAATCAGACTTGATTTGATGACGTAATCTAAGAGGGTGGTGGAAAAAAGCCAGATAACATCGAGTTCCATTTCTAGCATAATTAAAGGCACAAATATGCGGCTAAATGCGATACTAAAAAACGTTGCTAGCATTGGATAACGCGTATCTCCAGCACCCCGAAGCGCGCCAGCCATGCTGAATTCAATCGCCATTAACGGCATGCAAATACACAGGATATAAATTACCTGAACGACGTAGCCGATAACGATTGGGTCGTCAATCATGAAGCGCGCTAGCGTCTCAGCGCACCAACTCATGATCAAGGCGGCGATGATCATAATATAAAATGCTGTGCGCATAGTCCGCCAGCCGGCTTGGTAAGCACCCTCAATATCGCCTGCGCCGAGGTGTTGACTGACCAATGTCGCACCCGAAATTGCAAAGCTAAAGGCTACAACGATAATCAGGCTGAGGAGGGAAATGCCGATTCCGTAAGCCGCAAAGGGCGCGTTGCCGTGGGAGGATAAAAAACCAAGAAATATAAGTATACCAGATTGAAATGCGACCTGTTCAAAGGCTGCTGGAAAGCCGATTGATAACAACCTACGACTATTAGAGCGTATGTTGGGTAGGGGGTTTTGTGGTGGTAGGCTGAGTTTGCCGCTCAGCCACAGGCCGACGACGGCAGTAATAATAATAGTTGCCGCAAACCCGCTTCCAATGGCGAGACCCTTGACTCCTAGCCCGATAAAGTCGCGCCAACCAAGACTCAAAAATAGACACAGTGACAGGCTTGTAATAAAGTTAAATAGACCGACCCAGAGGGGCGTTATGCTATCGCCAATCGCTCTTAATGCCATATTAAATATAAGCGTCAACACCACTGCTGGCGCAAATATAATAGTCCAAAATAAGAAGTCAATTGCCTGCGAACGCGCCGCCGGCGAAAGTCCAAATAGATCGATCAGTGTTGGCCCAAATGGCAGAGCTACTGCGCTGATGAGGCATCCAATAGTAAAAAATAACAATAGGGAGAGGCTGGCAAAATGCGCAGCCATCGGCCTGTTGCCCGCTCCCCAATAAGCCCCAACGAGCGCCGTGGTGGCGCTACAAAAGCCCATCATAAATGCATGTAAAAAAAAGTATAAGCGCTGACCTGTGGTAACTGCGGTGACAGCGTCGGTACCGATGTTCCCAGCGATCTTGAGGCAGGCTAACGCCAGCAACATATAGATCATGTTGCTTAGTATAGTTGGCCAGGTGAGGCGCAAAATTGCGAGAGTCGAAGTGGATTGCATGTAGCTCTATGTTAACATCTCATCCTAACGGACAGTTTTTTTATTGCGATATGCGTCGTGATAGTTGCCTTGGAGTGTCGTTACTATGGCCGATGAAAGTCACCGCACTGACTGCGCCGTGCCAGAGCTTTGCGGGGATTGGCGTGAGCTGTTGCGGAATCATATGCAAAGCGACGTTATGCGTCAACTCATGGCATTTTTGGCGCTTCGCCGTGACGCAGGAGCGGTGATATACCCGCCTCGAAAATACGTGTTTGCAGCACTAGAGACGACCTCTTTTGCTGCAGTTCGGGTGGTTATTATTGGCCAAGATCCGTATCACGGTCCGGGTCAGGCGCACGGTTTATGCTTCTCGGTACAACCGCAGATCGCAGTGCCGCCGTCATTGAGGAATATCTATCGAGAACTTGCTGACGATGTCGGTTTTGAGGATCCCGGGCACGGCTGTCTTTCAGCTTGGGCGGAGCAGGGCGTTTTGTTATTAAATTCAGTATTGACTGTTGAGCAATCTGCACCAGGTGCCCATCGCGGTAGTGGTTGGGAGATTTTTACCGACCAAATAATAGATCGTTTGAACAGCCATAGTCGAGAACTCATATTTTTATTGTGGGGCAATTCTGCTCATAAAAAAGCCTTGCGTGTGGATCGTCAGCGCCACACGGTTCTCGAGGCCGCCCACCCGTCACCGCTCTCGGCTTATCGTGGTTTTTTCGGTTGTGGGCATTTCTCCGCGTGCAACCGTTACTTGGTTAATACTGGGCAAGTGCCTATAGATTGGCAACTGCCGTGCGACCCTCGGGCCATTTAAAGACGCCCTTTATCTCCACCGATCTACGCAAGCGTCAGGGGTGTAACGGCTTAAGCGGCAGCGCATCTAATTGAGCCGTGAGAGCACGCTGTAGATGTTGGCGAGTTTTTGCTAGGACCAATACTTGCCTCGATAGTTCATCAGTATCACTCTACTTAGTTTAGTCAGCAGTCTTTGTCGGGGTAAAAACAGCAATAGGAGTCTAACGAGAAGACAGATCGCGCCGCATAGATTTTTTAGGACGAGTAATAGTATGCGCCGTTTATTGCCATTGCCGCTGAGTTGGCGTTGATGCCTAGCTTAATTGCTGGATAGCCGCACGGTGACCATGGGCAAACAGACAGTACTGAATACAATAGTACTTGGCGAAAGGCTCATCAGCCATGTTAGCAAGGCTTGATGCTGCGCTATCCCTGCTAAATACGATTACATCTTTGATAGCGGTGGATAGGGCAATTCAACTTCGCGTGCGTCGATATTGCTCTGTGTGCCGATTTTTAAGCCTTTGAGTGCCTCGACTTTGTCCGCGAGCACCAGTAGCAGTTCAGCCTGTGAGGCACTGCACCAAGCGGCGCTCGCGACTGACCCGACGCTTCTTCCGTTGCTGTCTGCGACGATTTCACCCGGTTTAGGCAATTTATCTAGCGGGCATTGTATGTGCCGTAAACGGCGCTTCACGGCTCCTCTATAGTGGGCCCGGGCAATAATTTCTTGTCCGGTATAACAGCCTTTTTTAAAACTGATAAATGCCTGGCGGTCGAGATTTAACATCTGAGGGATAAACATATCCAGCGTGTCTGCGGTAATGTCGGCAAAGCCACTGCGCAGCGTTATTAAAGCGGCATAGGCCTCGCCGGTTAGGGTTAAACGTGGACTCGCAATAAACTTCTCAGCACTTTCAGGTGAGGTGTAGGTGATCGAATAGCGCTCATTGGCTAGGCAATACAGCCAAAAGTCGGCTTCTTGTAGATGCGCGCCGGGTTGTGGAAGCGGTTGCGTGCTTAGGCCTTGCAGTGCATCAGAACAGTTCGGCCCAGCAACTAAAAAAGTCACCAGTGCCGCACTCATGTCGGTGATCTCAGTTTTAAAAAATACGGCATATTTTTTTAAATTAGCGATAGCCTGCGTGGTAATCGATTGATGAGTTTCCAATATAATATTATCGTTGGTGTCGCAGTGCGCCGTGAACAGAAAAAGGATTCTTCCCTTGGGTGTGCAGTGTGCTCCTCGAATAACCTGACCATCGACTACCAATTGCATATCGCAGGTCACTTGTCCCTGGAGAAACTTTCGGCTGTCTGGGCCACTGAGTTTTATATAGCCGCGGGCGATCAAACTTAGTGTAACGCTACGCTGCAACACGTTAAAGTCCTTGGGCCGCTCGCCGAATGACATGATGCGTCGATCGGCTTCATCGAACACTGGGTTCAGGTCCGTAAACAGTTTGGCTAACTTCATAGATATCCTTTGTGGTGCAGGTTGCTGCGCTATCGACTACTATAAGCCATATTTTACTCGACTGTCGGTGGCTTATGAATAAAAATCGCTTAGTGTGGGCCGCGCGTCGCGGTATGTTGGAACTCGATCTTTTACTCGGGCCGTTCGTTGACAAACATTTCGATGCGCTGGGCAAGGACGATAAGTTACGTTTTGAAGTACTTTTAGAGCAGGAAGATCAGACGCTGTTTGAGTGGTTCCTCAAGACTCAGGTGCCGGCAGATCCCAATATGCAGCGCATCGTGCAAATTGTCCGTGATAGCCGCGTCAAGCTATCGGCCTTATAGACTTGCGCCTTCGCGCTGGAGGCCCATCTGGCGACTCCGCACAACTCTGATGGTTGCAGTAACTTT
>JAPKCN010000173.1 GCA_028822945.1 Porticoccaceae bacterium
TAGCCTGTGCCTGCCTGTATCGCCGTTACCATTGCATTCAAATCAGCGTAAGCGGCCGCAGGCTCGGTCACTGTCACTGTGGTGGTGCCATCGGTGACAGTAACTTGACCGGCTGCCGCCACGTTACTGACCGTTACTGTTGCCGAGTAGACAGCTATATCGTTACGATTATTAATACTTATCGTCGGGTCTGTTGTAATTGCGCCACCGCTTTTAGCTGAGTAAACAAGTTTGTCTGTTCCGGCGGCAATAGTATAATTCAGAGATGAATAACCTGTAGCGTCCCTCATGGTCGAGGCTAAGTCCTCAAGATCGGTGTAGGGGTTCGTTTTCTCAGAGACCGATATGGTGTTGGTGCCATCTGAGAAGGTAATCGCACCGGCGTTAGCTGCTTGGCTGTCAGTTACATTTGAGGAGTAAATGGCCTTCACAAAGCGGCTGTCAATCACGATCGTTGGCTCATCTGCGCCTGAAATGTCCGCAGCTGTTTTGTAGGTATACTCTAGGGCGTCACCTGCGGTGTTAACATCCACTGTAAACTTCAAGCTGCTATAGTTAGTCCCCCCTTGGATTGCTGTAGCGAGCGAAGCGACACTAGTATAGGGGCTGGTGGTTTGGGCAAGTGTGACCGTCGCAGTTCCGTCAGACACCACGACCTGACCCATATTGGCCAGATTACTTGTCGAAATCGCGGTAGAGTAACTACCTGTAACGGCGGGTGTTACCGTCCAGAGCGGAAGTGTTGCCGTTTTACCCTCAAATGTGAATGATAGATTGTTCGATGTAGACGTTGCACCGGCGAGAACTGAATCTGCTACGTCAACAGAGTATACGCCCGCGACTTGTATCTTGGACTGAATGGCAGTGATTAATTCATCCGTCTTGCCCACGAGTGCGCTTCCAGCTGCGCTTCCATCAACGATCGTGGCGCTGTCGATAGTGACCGCCTTGGCGCTGTCGCTAACAATAATTTTTCCTGAGGCCCCGACCGTAATCGCAGCCACATCAAACTCAGCTATCGACGGCGCTGCTGCCAAAGCCGAAACTCTGTTTGTCGCTAAATTACCGAAGTCTACGCTAATCGTTTGATTTGCATTTGAACCTATTTGAAATGTCGAGACGCCTTTGGAGCCTATGGTGTCATCGAGTATGTTGGTACCGTTCCACTGGGTATTTGATGCGATCCTCTTGATCTCACCGGATAGCTCTTTAAACTCGTTATTTAGCGCGGCTCTGTCGTTAGATGTATTTGAATCGGAAATCGATTGCACCGCAAGCTCTCGCATGCGCTGGAACATATTGGTGACTTCCTTCATGGCACCCTCAGCGACCTGAATCATGGAAATCGCGTCGCTTGCATTTCTCACAGCCTGCGTGAGGCCATTGATTTGCGCAGTCATTTTGGATGTTATTGCCAAACCTGCGGCGTCATCTTTCGCCGAGTTGATCCTAAGCCCGGTCGATAGCCGCTCCATGGACGCGTTCATTACCTTGTCATTGCGCGTCAAAGAGCTCGCAGCAATACTCGAAGCTGTGTTGGTGTTAATCGTAACCATAGATCACATAGGTTTAAAGTTTATCTAATATGAACCGATATGCAAAAAATATACCAACAGACAGCTTCAGTAGTGCTATTAATTAGAGCTGTATTACCAAAATTGAATAAAAAGCATTTAAATAGCCGCTTTTTATAGAGTATTTGTTAAAAGGATTGTGTGCAGGCTTCTTTGGTTAAATAATTTGATGATCAAGTACTGACAATATTTTTCCGCTCTGCTGCAATATGTCAAAAAAATGGCAGTGTCGGCCGACCCAATTGGTTTCAGGTTTACAGCAGTGCGTGTCGCCTTGATATTCACATCACCTGCGGTTATGAGTAAAGAGTTTGAATTTTTTACACTCGCCTGACCACACGTATAATTATGCAAAGCAAGCCCATACCCAACCGAAGCCAGATACAGAAAAGCCATGTACTTTAGTCGCAGGTGTCGGGTAGCTTTCTCGCCAGTTGTATTTATAGCAAGAAACATAATGTATGGCCGTCTGCAATCTTCAAAAAAAGGAATGAAATCCCCTTCTAGGGTGAGACCTATTTTTGGTCATAATCAATGGGAATCAGTAGATTTCTATTGAGCAGTAAATACCAGCTTTTCTACCCGCAACTCAGTTGGACAGAGCAATAGTTTTTTAATTCGTGGGTCGAAGGTTCAAATTATGCTGTCCCGATATTAAGTATTGAGCCACTAGTCCTGCGGGCGTTGGAGTTGTACCGCGATCGAGACACGAATCTTAGGCGACACCCAAGTGCCGCTCGGATCGGACTGCATACCCATATCGACCCGCGCGCGATCAATCACCAGATCGCCACTAATCAGCGCCTGATTATCCCCCAACAGCAGTGTTAACCCATCGATGGGGATGACATTACCCTTGATGTCTAGCGTACCCATCAGTGTATATTGGCGGTTGCCGGTTTGTACCATACTCGTTGTCCGGTAATACGCGAATGGAAAGCGCCGGGTATCAAACCACTCGGGTTCGGGTAGGGTGCGATCGTGCAGGGGGTTACCATCGCGCGCTGAGCCGGTCTCGATATCGACAGATAGACGGCTGGCATTGATATTATTTGGGTACAATTGTGCATCTATGTGCCAACGTAAAAAACGACCACTAAAGCGTGTTTCTGCGTGCTCTCCGGCGAAGCGAATAGAACTTGCACTTGGGTTTACCTGCCAGCCGGTCTCCTCTGATGTCACCTGCACTGCAGCTAGGTCGGGTGTTGCGGTGGTCGATCGGAACACCGATGATCCGTAATAGGCGCTGCAGACGAGTACCAACGCTGTGAGCAAAAAACCTAACCAGTGAGCGTTGCGGCGGCGCTTGGGTTGCATTGCACTCAGATTAAACAGCACTCGCACGAGCAATTGATCGCGGGCATGCAACTGATGCAGGAGTGCAGCGCCGACATGTAAAACAACCAGCAGCGCCATGCTCAACGCAAGTGCCGCATGGATGTCCGCGAATGTGGCTGCGGCCTGCTGTCTGACATCAGCGGATTGTTGATGCAGATTAAATAGGTGCGGTACTGTGATTCGATCAAACCATACAGTATCGACATTTAGTGGTACATCGCCGCGCCACTGTGTTGACACAAATAGCCAGCCAGTCAGCGGAACGCCAATCATTAACAGATAAAACGACAAGTGCACTGCGGTCGCTAAGCGTCTTTGTAATCGCTTCATTCCCCCCGGCAGTGCCGGTGGTCGGTGGCCCAATCGCCACACCAATCGCAATATACTAAGCGCTAGGATCGAAAGTCCCAGCGATTTATGCAGTTGATAGGCACCTACCGCGAGACCGCGGCTGGCGGCCACATCAATCGCGTCATGCATCCAGATGCCAAGGACAATATTGGACATCACAAGTGCGGCAATCAGCCAATGTAATGTGATGGCGACCGCAGAATAGCGTGCTGAGTTATCCTTCCCAACGGCACTCAAAGGGCTTGATGTAACTCGCCTTCAAACATAAGAGTAACTTGATCGCCGACAAAGCCTGGCGCCACTAAATAATCCATACCAAATGTCGAGCGCAAGAATGTGCCAGAAACACTCAATCCCAAGGCGGGAGTTTGTGTAAACGGATGTTTTGAGGTTGAACCTACCACTATCGCCTCTAGGGTCACTGGGTGCGTTTGCCCGAGTAAGGTAAGTTCTCCGTTGACCTGAAGGCGTCCGGAGGACTGTTCACTGATTTCGGTGGATTGAAAGCGAATTTCTGGGTAGAGCGCGGCATTAAAAAATTTCTCGCTCATCGCCAAGTCCTCTTCCCAATTGGCAAACCCCGAGTCAGCATGCGACGCTACATAATCGCCGCGGTAATCGGTGCGGATTGAGTTTGGGTCGATGGTGATCGACACCGACGACGCAGAGATATTATCGCTATCCAAGTCTAGTTCCATACTATACTCGGTAAATCCCGCGACATAATTTGACAATCCGAGATGGAGCACGCCGAACTGGAGACTTGCATGCGTCGGGTCGTGGCGATACTGACCGGATGGAGCTTCGACCTTGAGAGCAGTTGCGGTCTGCACTGCCTCTTCGACAGCTACGGGTTTGCAGCCTGCAGTAACAAATGCAAGTAGTGTGATAAAACTAACGATAAGGTGGCGATGCATAGTTTGTT
>JAPKCN010000174.1 GCA_028822945.1 Porticoccaceae bacterium
CCCAACCTATCAAGCTCTGCCATGAGCACCTCGGCGTGAGCTACGGGCACGCGCTGATCGAGCGCGCCATGGATGATCATGACATCTGCTTTCAACGCATCGATGTAGGTTATGGGCGACTGTTTACGGCATTGTGCATCGTCTTTGCAGATGGCCTCTCGGATGTATTTAACGCCGTAATCACGCCGCTGTATATCACCCTTCTTGAGCATCAAATTTAAGTCATAAACGCCCACATAGCCCGCGGTACAGGCGTATAAATCCGGTTCCTTAACCGCGCTCATCAATGCCGAGTAGCCGCCATAGGAGGCGCCATAAAGACACACCTTACCGGCCTCCGTGATACCTTCGTCAATTGCCCATCGGGTGGCATCGGTAAGATCATCTTGCATCTCCTCGCCCCACTGACGGAATGCCGAGTGCATAAAATCCTTCCCGTAACCACCCGATCCGCGGAAGTTAACCTGCAGCACGGCATACCCGCGACTGGCCAGCATTTGCACCTGGCTGTTATAACGCCAACCGTCCCTAACACCAAAGGGGCCGCCATGCGGATGCACAACCATTGGAAATGGCCCATCCCCGTCATCGGGCCGAGTGAGGTAAGCGTAGACTGTCTTTCCGTCCCTCATAGTAAGTCGATAGGCCTCCATGGCACGCATCTTGGTCGGGTTGATATAGGCATGCGCCTGCTCGATTTTACTGAGCTTCTTGTTCGCAATGTCGTACAGCAGAAACATTCCAGGGTGGGTATCGCTTCGCACCCTAATCACGGCCAAGTCTAGGTCTGAATCCTTGTCGGTCGTCCGCGATGTCACAGTCACCGTGTAGTCGGGAAATTGTTTTTGTAACCCAAAATACCAGTTATTGTCTTCGCTCTCCTCCGACAGCGGAACATACTGCGGATAATCGGGCATGACCCAAACACCGGCGACAACCCCAGCGTTTTCCTCACCTTTAAGAGTCTCGAGCATGACGCGCGAAATATCGACCACCGGGTGCTCATAAATCAGCTCCTGAGAGCCCGTTTGGGTGTCGAACAGGTACAGCGCGTCTCGATCGGTGGATATATTGTCGAGCACGTACATTGATTTATTGTCGGGAGTAAACCCCTGAGGAATCAAAGTGCCCCCGTATTTCTCGGTTTGGCGAATCAGTTTCCAGTTACCTGCAGATCTCTCAAATAGCTTCCAATCTTCGTTATCATCTATATCAGTGCCAAATGCATATCGAAGTTCACCGTCACCATCCACTACTAACGACGCATTTTTTATCGGCGAAGTTCCGAGGGATTGCTCCCTTCCGGTGTAAATATTTAGCTTGACTAAACGCGTGTGCGCTCCATCCCTTCCCGCTGAGTAAACTTGCATCAATACGTGCTTATCGTCGTCCGGCAAGCGATGCTCTACAAAGGCTCCGCTGCGGCCCGAAAAACGTGTCACATGGCTCTTTGCTTGCTTTCCCGATCCGTAAATCCAACGTTTTTTTCTTCCATCAACGTTGACTGCAATAATATTGCCAGTGGGATAGGGGGATTCCGAAATGCCGTTTTTGTTGCCCTCCCAAGCGATCAGCCGTTCATTATTGGCCCAGATATAGCGGGCAACGAATGCCCTCCCCGTCATGTTCACTTCGTGCAAATATTTTCTAGACACGGTATCGATGACGACCAGTTTAGAGCCGGCGAGACCGGATTCATTATTGACGATACCGGCCAGGTATTGGCCCGAAGGGCTGACTTTTATATCAGACCACGTGGAATACTCTGCAAAGTGTCGCAAGGGCGTCAGCGATTCGCCGTATGCAAACGATGAAATCGCAACAGACAACAGCAGAAACCTGATTAAAGGCTTATGAAACAACATATATCTTCCCCCAATTGATAAATCTATTACTCTAATCCGGCATTCATCCTATACAATCAGATCGAGCCGACGATCTCAATAGATATTAAAAATACCCTTACGCGACCCAGCCCAATGGCTTTTGCGCCGTTGCATAATGTCTCATACCCACTTTCTCTTGCAACCACAATGCATGCGGCGGCAATTTTTTATTTGCCTCTCTGAGACGTTGTATGACCGCGTCATATACATGCGGTTGCGCGCGTTGTTGACGCGAGCCAAGCGCAGTATCGTAATGCAAAGCATCCATGCCCAGCAAGATGCACAAATAACTTTCATGATTCCACAAGCCCGCAGTATCCACCGGCGCATGAGAGAACGCTGGATTTCTCTGTGACGTGTTACCCAGCCCACTGAAACACTGATCTTCAAAGTCCATCGGGGTCGGCGGCTTCATCTTCCAATAGTCCAACTTGGCCTGCAAACGCTCGTTAATCCGCTCGGGTTTTTGTACCTCGCGCCAAAATTCGGTATCGGTACGCTTTGAGAGGCAGTAGTGCATGTTGATGAAATCCAGAATTTCATAATAACGATTCGACAAAACACGATTGTAACGATATGCCATCGCCTCCATATGCCGATCATCGAATGGGAAGTGCTCAGCGAGCGCAACGGCACCCAAATCACTTAGGTAGAGCCCAGTTGACTCCAGCGGCTCAATAAAACCACCCGACAAACCAATCGCCACGCAATTATACTGCCACGTTTTATCGCGCCGCTCGACAGAAAACTTTATCCTCCGGCTCTCTAATTGGCTGGTATCCAACCCTTGGTAGGCTCGCATCTCGCGCTCGGCGTTCTCATCAGAAATAAAATCGCTCGAGTGAACGTAGCCCACCGAACGTTGCGATTGCATTGGAATATCCCAAATCCAACCATTAGAAAGCGCTGACGCCGTTGTGTAAGGGCGAACCATTCCCGGATAATGGCTCTCATAAGGAATATGCATGGTAACGGCGCGATCGCACATTAACCACTGAGAGCAGTCTTCTACGCCCACATCCATCACTTCCCCGATCAACTTCGCTCGAAAACCTGTGCAGTCGACAAACAGATCGCCGTGAATATTTTCCCCTCCATCGGTCTTGATGGAGGCTATGAAACCGTTATCGCGCTGAGTGACCTCTATGAGATTTTGCTGAATATGCACCACTCCGCGGGCAACCGAAAAATCTCGCAAATAGTCTGCGAACTTTTGCGCGTTCATGTGAAAGGCATATGTCAGGGGCGAGCCCATGTCCCATGGCTGCATCATTAAAGGTGCTCGCCCCATCTCACAAATAATCGGCTGTGCCGAAACCGTTTCCATGTAGGGAATACTGCGATCGCTTGCTAACCAATCGGAACCTGAGTTGTCAAGAGGGAAGTTTTGATAACGACTGAACGGATGATGGTAAAAACTGTTATCTCTTCGCGCCCAATTCACATACTTGATCGATTGCTTAAATGTCGCATCAGTGGCGCGCATAAAGTCGCCCTCCTCGACCCCAATAACGCTAAGCAAATGTCGCATCGAAGGAATCGTAGCCTCGCCGACGGATATTCTTGGAATATCCGGTGACTCCACCAAAGTAATATGTACTTTTTTCTCTCGTCGAGCACCCTTTTGATTGCCGTTCAGCGCACCATTCAAATAGGATGCCGCCATCCACCCAGCCGATCCCCCGCCAACAATCACTACTCTACGCATTAAGACATCCTTTAAAATACAGGCACAAACTGCTCGGTTTACCGACCACCGTCTCAATCAAAAAGTGTATCACTTTAACTATACAAATTTATTAATCCAAACAAATAATGTTTTAAAATTCTATCGAAGTAGCTCAGCGCAAACGTTCTCGGCGCTATTGAAAAGCGAAGCCCCTCACTTTAATGAGGTGCTGCTGTATCGCAATTACAGATGAACAACTTTGGAAATTCCACTATACTAAATCGGTGAAAAGGATCGTTTGAGGACAATAAATATAATGATCAGCCCCGCTGAACGTATCGAAATCGAGGCCGCCGTATTCCGGAAGCTCATCGCACATCTGGACGAAAATCGCCAGGTACAAAATATTGATATGATGATTCTTGCCAACTTCTGTCGCAATTGTTTGGGTAAATGGTATTCAGCAGCCGCTGCCGAGCGCGGCATAGAAATAGAATACGAGCAAGCGCGCGAGGCTATCTATGGCATGCCCTATGACGACTGGAAAAATGCGCATCAACTACCGGCCTCGGCTGCGCAACTCGAGAGCCTTAAAGCGCGACAAAAAACCATTTAATT
>JAPKCN010000175.1 GCA_028822945.1 Porticoccaceae bacterium
CATCTCGATTTGACTCATGTGTATTTAGAGGGGAACATGAAAACATAGAAATGCAAGAACAACAGGCTAAAGTAATGATCAAAATAAATACCTATTTTAACTATGGCAAGCCTTTGTGGGTTGTGGCGCTCGGACTCGCGTTGTCGTCATGCTTTGACAGCGAGCACAAGGCATCCGATGCCCATCTTAACGCAGCGGCAGATGCACATTTTAGTTCGCGTGTCATCGCTGAAACTGCCGAGATTGATGACTTTTTAATAACTAGCCCCCGTGCTATTGCGCTGTCGCAAAAAGTCTTTAAAACTCAGACCAGCCTGTTAGAACGCGAACAATCGCAGTCAACCGTCGGCATTGGCAGCGGCATCGAGAACACCACCCAAACAGAGCGCAAAGCTTACTTTGGTGATTTGCACGTCCACACTGGTTATTCTTTCGACGGCTATGCTTTTGGCACGTTGGCAACGCCATATGATGCCTATCGTTTTGCAAAAGGCGAGGCGATTGGTAATCCCGCCGGTTTTAATATGCAGCTATCTAAGCCCATGGACTTTTATGCTGTGACCGACCATGCCATGTTTTTAGGTGTGGTGAAAGCGGCCAGCGACACCACTACGGCGTTTTCCAAAAATGATTTTTCCACACCCTATAACGATCTAAATGCACCCGAAAACCTTCGCACTGACAACCTCAGTTCACTCGAACGGGTGTTGGTGTTTGCAGGCTTTTTACCCGACGCGGTGGCATCGGTAATAGCGGGCGATTTGGACCGCGATGAGGTGCTCGGTGTTATTAGAAGCGCCTGGGAAGACACGATAGATGCGGCAGACCAATTCAATGACCCTGGCCACTTCACGACATTCGCAGCGTATGAATATACCTCCTCCAGCGCAGATATGGGCAACTTACACAGAAACGTAATATTTGCGGGCAGTGACCGCCTTCCGCGCGAGCCATTTTCTCGTTTTCATTCGGTTAATCCAGAGGATCTTTGGCGGTGGATGGATGAACTCAGAGCTAAGGGGGTCGAAAGTCTGGCCATACCGCACAATTCTAACGGCTCTAACGGGCAGATGTTTAAGCTGGTCGATTGGGCCGGTGATCCTTTGGATGACAACTATGCAAAAGCGCGCATCAGGAACGAACCTATCGTTGAAATAACGCAGATAAAGGGCACCTCAGAAACCCATCCTATATTGTCTACACGTGATGAGTGGGCAGGGTTCGAAATCACCCCTTACCGCGTCGCCACCGGCGCACTAAGCGCGCCGCAAGGCTCTTATATCCGCGAAGCCTTGCGCAATGGTTTGGCGCTCGAGCAACAGGGTATGACAAACCCTTATCAGTTTGGTTTTATCGGCTCAAGTGATACCCATTCGGGCGCGAGTCAAAATGATGAGTCTGACTTTGTCTCTAAGCTCGGCTTATTGTCTAGTAATGCCTCTCAACGCGGTTCTGTGCCGCTCGCGGGAGTCGCTGGTGAGTTGGCCTATTACGGGTCAAAAATAGCGGCGAGCTTTGCGCCTACCCCCATGGGTAAAAACATGTACATTAAAATTAATGGCGACGTCTATACCAGCGGTGGCCCGCCCACGTTTGGCGCATCCGGGTTGGCTGGAGTATGGGCAGAAGAAAACACCCGAGAATCGCTCTACAGCGCTTTCCGGCGCAAAGAGGTTTTCGCAACATCCGGCCCACGCATACGTCTGCGTTTTTTTGCTGGTTACGGTTTTCAGCAGAGTATGTTGGTCGCGGCTGATGGCGTCGAGCAGGCATATTCTCATGGCGTGAGTATGGGCGGGACGATTTTTGTTCAACAAGACCTATCAGGCAATGTTATTGCGCCGGGGTTCTTAGTCATGGCCTCGGCGGACCCGCAAAGCGCGCCACTTCAGCGCATGCAAATTGTCAAAGGCTGGATTGACGCAGATGGAAACACCCATGAACAAGTCATCGATGTAGCTTGCGCTGGGGGTACAACGGTAAATAAAAAAACTAATCGCTGTCCCGACAACGGCGGCCGAGTCGATATTTCTGATTGCTCAATTAACTCTGAGACGGGAGCCGTGCAGCTGTCAACGCTTTGGCGCGACCCAGATTTTAAGGCGCAGCAGCGGGCGTTTTATTATGCGCGTGTATTAGAAAATCCCACCTGCCGCTGGTCGACGTGGGATGCAAATCGCGCTGGTATTGCGCCACGGCGCGATTTAGCTACGACTATTCAGGAGCGTGCGTGGTCGTCGCCCATTCACTTTAATCAATAAGACCTTGGTCGTGCGGGGTGTTATTTTTGCAGTGACAAGATTATTGTAGGACACTGGCAGCGCCATAACTGATGGGGATGAATATGCCAAAAGCTATTAGGTATATACTGATTGTGCTGAGTTTGGCCGCTGCTATGGCCTGTTACTCGTCCGGTGTCATACTTGGTGGGAACATATTTTTACTATTTGGCTTGGTTTTTGAGATTGCATTTTGGTTTGGATTGCTGTCGCGCGGTAAAGACTGAGATATTTGGCTTAGAATAGACTCCGGTAGATTCAACTACAGAGTGTAGCTAATAGTTAAGCAATTCTTGGTTCAATTGCACCGAGAGCGATGAACACTGCCATGCGCCGCGTTAAATAATACAAGGGCGAACGTGCCTGAGTCAGACCATCATATTTGAGAGGGCTAAACGGACATGCAAACCGATATGGAATATCTCGAAGAGACTTTGCGCATTGGTGTGGCCGGTGACTTTATCAGAGAGGGCGAGCGTACATGTATCTTACGCTATCTCGCTGAGCCCGGGGTAAGTGCACCATTAGTGCTGAGTGCCAATATGCACGCAGCGCGATCGCGAACCAGTTTGATATTCTTTATATTGGGTTTGGCCAATGAATACTGGGATAAACAAGCTGCCGCTACTTGAATATTGGACGGTATGTGGCTCGATCGAACAGCGGTCAACATGCCAGCTATGCATCTATCTATTTCTCAAGACGGTTTCAAGCGCCGCCGGCCCCGCCAAATAAGTGCACCCTAGGTCGATTTTGGCCTGCGCATACAGCATGTGGCAAAGTAACTTAATGTTTTGTGTTACAGAAGTTTGTACTCCGATTGTGCTCGACGCTGCAACTACCTATGAGTTATACGGGAACAATGGTGCCTCAGAATTCATAGCTACATATCCAGTATCTAGCTGCATATGTTTCGCGTTCACAACAGTTGTAAAGCAGTTATAGCTGGTCTGAGTGTTTGCGAATAAAAAGTACTTCACCTCTAGGCAAGCCGTTTGGATTTAGCTGTTCTTTCTTCGATGTCCCGCTGCGACTGTTAGACGGATAAGCTCGCACTAGGTGGCATAGCGTACCGGATTGCGTCCATCCCAATCAATTGCAGCATCGGATACCTGCTGAAACAGCGCCACCATGTCACTAGTTTTAGTCACCACTTCAAACATGCAGCCAATAATGGCGCGGGTATCAAAGTAGGCAAAGCGCACGCTGCCGCTGGCAGCAGAGCAGACTGATGGGCAGTTGATAGCTTGGAAGTGCGCGCTGTCCGCGTCGATGTCGTCAGTCCATGCGCACACATGATGGAAACCCATGGAGCCAGCAGGCACGCTGTCTCGGTATACAGAGGGTTGGCTGACGGGTTGGATCAACTCGATCTGTAGCGGACCGGCCTGCGCCAGAGCCAGCACTATTTCGAATTGGCCGGGCGCACCGCGATAGATCACGTCTTTAAAGCTGTTACCAAACTGGTAGATATAAAACGGCCCAACCGCAAAGTTTTTCACCCATGAGTGGCACGCCGCCTCGATGTCGTCGACAACCCAGGCATTTTGAAAAATACTCCGTTGCAAGGGATTGGTGCGCATACTGAAGACCTTTTTAGGATGGGTTTAACTGATTAAAACACACCGCATCCTTACTATATACCGTCAGGATAGCAGCCTGACCTTATATTTTAGGTATGCTGGATCTGCGAGCTTCTGGAGTTTAATTCAACATGAAGTTGATTACTAAGAGTCGTTTATTTTTTGAGGAGGTCAAATAAGGTAGTTTTTTATTCTTCTATTAATATTATCGATTAACTTAATTTATCCTTTTTAGGCTGCAGCCAGTATCCCCGAGATGCCACCACTGACCGAGGTTAAGCGCGCGAATGTTAGAGAATGGCT
>JAPKCN010000176.1 GCA_028822945.1 Porticoccaceae bacterium
TGCCGAGATCGCCTTTTTACTTGGCTATGCGGATCAGGGGTCGTTTTCCAGTGCATTTAAAAGTTGGCACGGTGTCTCCCCGCGGGATTATCGACGCAACTGAGAGTTTTGTTTGGCGTTGATTCCTAAAAAATGGCACCTATTCGCTTTACGTCGGCGACACCTGAATTTATGATTTCAAGGCTGGAAATATGATCGCCGCTGAGCCATAAAAAGGATTACTTACTATGTCGCTGGATTTTGATAGCACGCGTTTGCCTAACCCCTATTTGACAGCTGAGCACGAGGAGTGGCGAACGCAGATAAGACGTTTTTTCGATCGCGAGGTGATTCCATTTGCCGAAGATTGGAATGAGGCTGGCAAGATTCCCGACGAGTTATGGCCCAAATCGGCAGCTGTCGGTATTCTTGGCTTGGGCTACCCAGAACAGTATGGCGGTGTCGAGGAGGGCATCGATATTTGGCATAAAAATATTCTCAATGAGGAAATGGCACGTATTGCAGTCGGCGGCGTCAGTGCCACGTTAATGGTGCATGGTATAGCCCTGCCACCGCTGATCAAATATGCCAGCGAGGAGATTAAGCAAGACATTGCGCCAGCCGTATTAGCCGGCACTAAGCGTATATCATTGGCGATTACCGAACCGGCTGCTGGGTCAGATGTTGCACATCTACTGACCACTGCGCGCTTGGATGGTGATCATTACCTAGTCAATGGTTCGAAAACTTATATCACTGGTGGCATGAACGCCAATTGGTTTACCACCGCCGTACGCACCGGAGGCGAGGGCTCTGGCGGTGTTTCAGCGCTGTTAATCCCGGCGGATTTGGCGGGCGTTTCGCGCACTGCTTTAGACCGCAAACAAGGTTGGTGGTGTTCCGACACGGCAACAATCTATTTTGACAATGTGCGGGTGCCGGTAGAGAACTTGGTAGGTGAAGAAAATCATGGTTTTCACGTCATTATGACCAACTTTAACTCCGAGCGTTTAGCGATGTCGGCGGCGATGGATGGTTATGCGCGAGTATGCTTAGAAGATGCTGTGGAGTGGGCTAAAAATCGTAAAACGTTTGGTAAACGACTTGCCGATCACCAAGTTATCCGGCACAAAATAGCCGAGATGAAACAGCGCATCAACGCCACTAATGCCTATTTGCAAGTGATCTGTACCGAGGTCGAAGCCGGACGCGAGAGCGCAGGGGATATTGCTTTGCTAAAGGTTCAGTGCAGCCAAACAATGGAATATTGTGCGCGCGAAGCAATGCAAATATTGGGCGGAATTGGTTATATGCGTGGCAGTCGAGTCGAGCGTATTTACCGCGAGGTTCGAGTCAATGCTATCGGTGGTGGATCAGAGGAAATTATGCGAGACCTAGCCGCCCGCCAATTTAGTTTGTAGTTATGACAGACGAGCATTTGTGCACTACCAAACCGACTCTATGGCACTGTCACAAAGCACGCTCGTTACGAGCACTATGGGCGCTCGAGGAAATGGCGCTGGAATATGACGTAATTGAGTTGCCCTTTCCTCCGCGCTTTTTTCAGAAAGAATTTCTTGCTATAAACGTTCTCGGCACGGTTCCCTATTTCGTCGATGGCGAGGTGCATATGACTGAATCTTCGACTATCTGCCACTATCTAGTCGAGCGCTATCAACGCTATGATTTTGCCGTCAGAACCAACCATCGAGAATTTGGCGACTATCTGAATTGGTTGTATCACAGCGACGCAACATTGACCCTTCCGCAAACCATCGTTTTGCGTTATGCCCAGCTAGAACCGCCAGAACGTCGGTTACCGCAGGCTACAGAGGATTATGGGAATTGGTTTATTGCCCGTTTAAGGCGATTGAACGCGCATATTATTGGACGCCAATACCTCTGCGATGAGCGCTTTACTGTCGCCGATATAGCCGTTGGTTAGGCATTATATATGGGCGAGTTACAGGGTTTTTCGGAATACTACACAGCGGAGGTGTGGGCATATTTAGCCCGGCTTAAAGCGCGTCCAGCGTTTGTACAGAGTTCGGCTATAGGCGCCAAAAAATAGTCGCTTTGGTAATGCTCGCTAGGGTCAACGGCAATTAATTAACACCAAGACGTATTATAAAGGGGAAGTCCATGCTATTTAACGACCAACATCGCGCTATTGCCGACACCATGGCGCAGTTTATTGACAGAGAAATTAACCCTCACTGCGACGAGTGGGAGCAGCAGGGAATCTTTCCTGCGCACCAATTATTTAAAAAGTTAGGCGATTTGGGTCTGCTGGGTATTGCCAAGCCGGAGGCATTTGGCGGCATGGGCTTGGACTATAGCTATCAGGTTGTGTTTGCTGAGGAACTAGGCCGAATCCGCAGTGCCGGTGTCGGGATGGCGATTGGCGTGCAGACAGATATGGCGACTCCAGCGTTGGCCAACCATGGCAGCGACGAGTTGCGTCGCGACTTTTTAATGCCGGCTATTGCCGGCGATATGGTCTGCTCGATTGGCGTGAGTGAACCGGGGGCGGGTTCAGATGTGGCATCGATCAAGACTTCCGCAAAAAAACACGGCGACGATTATCTGATTAATGGCAGTAAGATGTGGATCACCAGTTCAACGCAAGCCGATTTTATTTGCCTTTTGGTGAATACTAGCGATCAGGGTGCCCATTCAAATAAATCGCTATTGGTGGTGCCGACCGATTTGCCGGGTATCACATTTTCAGAAAAACTCAATAAGCTTGGTATGCGCTCGTCAGACACAGCGCAAGTATTTTTTGACAATGTACGGATTCCCCAGCGTTACCGTATTGGTGAAGAGGGGCAGGGGTTTCGTTACCAGATGGAACAATTTCAAGAGGAGAGAATCTATGCGGCAGTCGGCAATTTAAAAATGTTCGAATATGTTGTGCAAGATACCATCGAGTACACGCGCCAGCGTCAGGCTTTTGGTCAGTCGATCCTCGACAATCAGGTGGTGCATTTTCGTCTGGCAGAATTACAAACTGAGATCGAACTACTTAGAGCGCTGGTCTACGACGCGGTGGAGGGCTACATTAACGGACAAGATGTTACGCTCAAGGCGTCCATGGCGAAGTTGAAAGCTGGACGCTTGAGTCGCGAAGTAACCGATAGCTGTCTGCAGTACTGGGGTGGAATGGGGTATATGTGGGATAATTCAGTGGCACGAGCCTACAGAGACGGTCGCTTGGCATCGATCGGGGGCGGTGCCGATGAAGTGATGCTCGGCATCATTGCCAAGCAGATGGGTATCATGCCGAGTCGTAAAATCTAAAATGGGGCTATCGGTAAAATCCGTACTGGCAGTCACAGTATTGTTGCCGCTGGCTCTGCTGTCTATATCTGTCTCGCTTCTTTGGATCTTATCCGATCCACAACCTCAATCGCGCGTGCCGTCAGTCAACCCAGGTATGTTTGGGGTCTACGCCGTAAACGATCGTTTGCAGCGCTTGCTCGCCGACGGCGTCGGCATGGGACCCGAAGATCTAGCTTTTGACGAAGATGGTTTTTTATACAGTGGCTATGAAAATGGTCAAATATTGCGGATTGATCCTGTAACGTCTTAAACAGCGGTATTTGCTAACACCTTAGGTCGACCGCTAGGATTATGCTTCGATGCCGCAGGTAACTAAATGTAGCAGATGCGCTGGGTGGTTTGTTATCGATTGCGCCAGACGGGATTATTCAAATTTTTGTGGCCCCGATGGACGATCATTCCCAGACGTTTTATGATGCTGTCGATATCGCAAAGGACGGAACCATTTGGTTTTCCGATGCCACCACTTGCTTTGCTTATCATGATTCACTCTATAATTTTATCGAGGAGTCCGCGACCGGTCGGTTGCTCAGTTATACACCCGCCACAGGAAAATAGGAGGTGCACCTAGAGGCGTTATTTTTTGCCAACGGTGTCGCTTTGGGTCCTGACGATAATTTTTTTTAGTCGCCGAGACGGGCACCAGGCTTAGTTATCGTCTGTTGCTAAAAGGGCCTTTAACCGGAACCCGCGATCTGTTTGGCAATCCACTACCGGTGCGGATTGATAATATATCGTTCAACGGCATTGATAATGTTTGGTTAGGAGCTCCCTCCATTCGCGACGATAGTTTGGCTGCCAAGCCGTTTATCGGAATGCTATTAGGTAGTTTACCTCTCC
>JAPKCN010000177.1 GCA_028822945.1 Porticoccaceae bacterium
CAGCCAACGACGGCCGTCCACCTGCTCTTTGAACACCAATGCCCCACCTAGAGTGACGATTAATGGTGTCGCTTGAAGAATGGCAGAGACCGTTGATAAAGGCATCAACGAAATCGAGGCGACTAAAAATAGTCCACCAAACATATCGGCGACAGTACGCACAATAATCGCCTTACTCCAGAGATCTGGCAACAGCATGGGCGTCTTAGTGATTAAACCGACAACCGTAAAGGCACTAGCGGTTGCGAGGCCAGTAATTATTAAAATTTGCGATATCGGTATGCTAGCAGATAGCACCTTGATCAAAAGATCATCGACGGCGAATCCGGCCATCGCAATCACCATAAAAACGATACCACGCAGGTTATTCATAGGTGTTCCAATTAGTTCACGGACAACAATCGGAGATGCGACTGATCTCACCCAGAGGGAAATCTCGAACTGATGGCTAAGAAGCAAAAAAAGCTGAGAAGGATAAACTTAAATCATGCTGCTCTCAAGTACAATCGAGGGTGGCTGTCTGATGGACGGGAAGTTTTGATCTGAGTGGGTTTTATAAATATATTCTTCGCTTAACTTAATAAAATGTTACTCGCATTGCATGGTTATTGGCGACTCCGTGATAAATTAACTACTGGAATTTTCACATGATGGGTTAAAAAGTATGAAAAAGGCTTATTCTATCGGCGTACCCGGCGTACCCGGCGTACCCGGCGTACCCGGCGTACCCGGCGTACCCGGCGTTGCTTGGGGTGATCGAGAAAGGGCTGGTTGGCGACAGCAGGCGGTCTTACAGCGCAGCTATGGGGATCAGGTGTTGACGCGGATAGACCGTTTACGAGCGCGCTTTTCGGTCGAACAGTATGGCGGCCTGCCAATTGACCCACAGAGCTATCCAATGTTTGTGCTAACCACTCGCGAGAGCAATTCGATTGCACCTAGTATATTGATTACCGGTGGTGTGCACGGTTATGAGACCAGCGGTGTACAGGGTGCGCTGGCATTCTTGGAGGGTTACGCCGAGCACTATCAGCAATGGTTTAATTTTATTGTGGCGCCATGCATTAGTCCGTGGGGCTATGCAACTATTAATCGCTGGAATCCCTCGGCGATCGACCCTAACCGCTTCTTTGTAGCAGAGAGTCCGGCGCCGGAGTGCGCGGCATTAATAGCGTTTTTACAACCCCATTTACCAGCGATATTGGTACATATAGATCTGCACGAAACCACCGATACCGACGAATCCGAATATCGATCTGCGCTCGCGGCACGCAACGGCGAACATGATATGCCCGAGTCGATTCCCGACGGTTTTTATTTGGTCGCTGACAGCGACAACCCAGTAAATGCGTTTCAGAGGGCAATTATTGACCGTGTGCACAATGTTACACATATTGCGCCGGCCGACTGCAATGGCGAAATAATTGGTGTTACGACTAGCCAAGAGGGTGTGACCGACTATCCAGTTAAACAACTGGGTCTTTGTGCTGGGATGACGGGTTGCAGGTACACGACCACCACAGAGGTCTATCCAGATAGTGAGAGATCTGCAGACGCGATTTGCAACGCGGCGCAGGTGGCCGCGATTTGCGGCGGATTAGATTACTTACTCGATCAGTTCCCCAGACTTTAGCGTTTTGCATCCGTCTCAGTAGTATTGTCCGTATGTTTTATAAATAGATTTTGTGCATATAAGGCGGTAGTTTTAAGACAGTAATCCACTGGCGCTGGGCAAAGTCCATCGATTTAAGGCCGGCTAAGATTTTATTGGACACATACAAATTTTACCGATGGACGGTACTAAAACTGTCGATGCTGCGTAAAACGAGTGGTATACACTATTCACAGTTAAAATGCGTGCTGCAGCTACTACAGAATTCAGTGAATTAGATTTTTTAAAGACAAGTGAGGATAATTATGACGAGGGAGAGGAAAATTGATGCACTGATTATTGGTGCTGGGCACAATGGATTGGTCTGTGGTTATTATCTTGCGTGCGCGGGTCTTAAAGTGCATATCTATGAGCGTCGTTCGGTTGTCGGTGGCGCAGCCGTTACCGAAGAGTTTCATCCTGGTTTTAGAAACTCAGTCGCCAGTTACACGGTGAGCCTACTAAATCCGCAAGTGATCAAAGATATGGCATTAAAAGCTCGCGGTTTGGAGATTGTTAAACGTCCCATCTCCAATTTCATGCCAATAGATGATAAACAGTTTTTAAAACTCGGTGGAGGTCTCGAACGCACTCAAGACGAATTTAAGAAATTTTCCGATCGCGATGCTGAGCGTCTGCCCGAGTACTACAGCCGTATTGAAGCGGTTGCCGACGTGATGCGGGATATATCGGTAAAGACACCTCCAAACCCCAAAGGGGGCCTTAAAGCGCTGTTGCAAGCGGTTCTGCAACTCTGGCCGATTGCCAAAAAGGGCAATCAATTACATCGCGATGTGTACGACCTCTTTACTAAAAGTGTGCGCTCATTTTTAGATGGTTGGTTTGAAAGCGAACATATTAAAGCAGCCTTTGGATTCGATGCCATCGTCGGCAACTATGCCGGGCCCGACACGCCTGGTTCGGCTTATATATTACTGCACCATGTGTTTGGCGAAGTCGATGGTGAAAAAGGCGCGTGGGGACACGCTATCGGCGGCATGGGAGCGATTACCCAGACGATGCGACAGGCCTGCGAGGATCTGGGGGTGGAAATCACTACCGATGCAGCGGTAGCCAAAGTGTTGGTCGTCGATAAGGGCGCGACCGGCATTCAGCTAGAGGACGGTAGTGTTGTCCTAGCCGATAGGGTAATTTCGAACGTCAATCCAAGTTTGCTTTATAAAAAATTAATCGCTGAGGAGGACCTCGATTCGGAATTTAGCCGCAGTATGGATGGATACAAGTCGGGTTCAGGCACTTTTAGGATGAATGTGGCACTGTCCGAGTTACCAAGTTTTACATCGTTGCCAGGAACGGACATGGGCGAACATCACCAGTCGGGTATTGTCATAGGGCCGACGATGGATTATATGGACCGCGCCTTTATCGATGCGAAGCAGTATGGCTGGTCGCGCCGGCCGTTCGTCGAGATGTTGATACCCTCAACCCTAGACGATAGTTTAGCGCCCCCCGGTCAGCATGTCGCATCGCTATTTTGCCAACAGTTTGCGCCGACTCTTCAAGATGGGCGGTCGTGGGAGGACGCTCGAGTGGAGGCAGCTGACTGTATTATCGACACAGTAAATGCACATGCGCCCAATTTTAAAGCGTCGATCCTTGGAAGGATGATTTTGTCGCCGCTCGATTTAGAGAATAAGTTAGGTTTGATAGGTGGCGATATTATGCATGGGCACATGACGTTAGATCAGATGTGGGCGGCGCGCCCCGTCATGAATTATGGGGATTATCGAGGACCGCTTAAGTCACTCTATATGTGCGGTGCGGGCAGTCACCCCGGCGGCGGCGTCACCGGGTTGCCGGGTAAAAACGCTGCGCGGGAGATACTTAAGGATCGCTAGTGTTTGATGCTGGCTCTATAGCAGGTAGCAGCAAACGCCAAAACCTGTTTTTAGAGCAATTTGAACCGAGATATGACATGCCGTTAGGTAGGTCAATAATGGAGTCAAACAGAACTGTAATATGCAGATCCCCAGCAAATGCTACGCAGCTACTATGAGACACGCCTGAAGGTTGCTGCATAGCATCAACACGGCCGCCTCGACGCATTATTGGCTGAACTGGGCGCTGGGTCGAGCTGAGAAATGCAGCCAGACTTTGGCGCAGTAGCAGGTCTTGGGCTTCTAGGCTTGTACCGGCAAAACGTTTGGTCGATTGCAGGTTAGGCCGCTTGGCAGGTGATCATGACCACACCGGTGGTTGTTGTGACCTCGGATCGAGAACTGTAACCGCACAGCTTATCATTGTCGCCCTAGGGGCTGTCTATCTGACTGTCTACTCTAGGTTAACCTCTGATTAGCTAGGTAGGATCGGGGATCGGTCCACTCGAAAAAGTTCGTCAGGCGAAAGATAAATTAGTTGGCGCGCTTTTAGTTAGTCATCAAAAACGCATCATGGGACAGGTAGTGATCACGCATTACCAGAGATCCTGCAGCACTGACGGTGCTGGCAGTATCACTGTCGTCTTTTTAGCCGGCGGTGATTAG
>JAPKCN010000021.1 GCA_028822945.1 Porticoccaceae bacterium
GGGCCTGACTCTTGATTTGGCCGGTATAAGCGCCATAAATGATCGTACAAAGTAGCGCACTGGCAAGGCTAATTCGAATTCCCAGCGCTCGCAATAGGCGCTTTTTGGGGTCCCCGAGGTCCTTGACAAGAAAATTCAAACCGCTAAACAGACTCGCCACAACGGCGAAAAAAAGTACTACGATGATAACCTTGAACATGCTAACTCGCGCCTCCGCGGTAATTTAAGGATTTAAACACATATGACCACAGATCCCCAATTACCGGTGGATAAATTTTGTTGGCAGCCAAATGTCAAACTCGCATTACTAGTAGCGTTTTTGTTACCTTCTTTGATCGTCCTGGGTTTCTGGCAATTATCGCGCGCAGATGAAAAGCGGGCGATTGTGGCGCACTTCGATCGCAACCAGCAATCTAAACCGGCGCTGGTTGGCGATCTATCGGGTACGGCTGACATGCAGTATCGACTGGCTTGGTTGCGCGGTGAGTTAGATCCGAAGCGGCGTATTTTTTTGGATAACAGAGTGCGTCATAACCGACCTGGCTATGAGGTTCTGGAAGTGTTGACACTCGAAGATAGTGGTGTGCGGGTGTTGGTAAATCGTGGTTGGGTTGCAGCTCCATTGGATCGAAACAAACTTTCCACTGTTGTATCAGTTTCTGGCAGCGCCCAATTTCGGGGTTTCTTGTATCGCAATTTGCCCGGTAGTTTTATACTTGATGACGGCGTGACCGTCCCAGATGATTGGCCTGTGAGATTGGGGTGGATTTCAGTCGAGCGAGCTAGCGCGGTTTTCCAGCAATTGTTTTACGATTATCAACTGCGTCTAGACAGGGACTCGCCTGGGGCACTAGAAACTGGGTGGCCGACGGTTGCGGTGCAGCCAGAAAAACACACGGCCTATGCAGTTCAGTGGTTTACTATGGCGGCGGTACTGGTGGTCATGGCCGTTTCAGCCATGTCGAACTTGACTAGCTGGTTAGCAGCGTTTTTGCAGAGAGTACAGAATGAACGATAAACTTCCCGCAACTAAAGGCCAGAGGGCCTTCCAATATCAAATTTGGCTTATGGTGGCGATTGTCTTTGGGGTTATTCTTGCAGGCTTTTTGCTGGTTCCCAGCAATGAAGAGCAACGCCAGAAAATGATTAGTCTGTTCGGTACTACCAATCAGGGTGCCTTGGTGAGTCCTGCCGTCGATCTTGCGAGTTTGTTGCCCGAGGTTAAAGTTTCTGACGTCCCTAAATGGACGGTGCTAGTGGTCGGCGGGAATGCTTGCGACGATCGCTGTCAGGCGGTTCTGCGGGAAACTAAAAATGTGCATATGCTGCTCGGCAAGTCGACCGGTCGGGTGCAGAGAGTTTATCTTCCAGACAGTCGATCAGTGGACGCCCAATCGGTGGTAAGTCTTCAGACGGAGCATCCCTTTCTGCAAATCGTGCCAATTGATACCGGACGCTTACAAGTGTTGCTGTCGGATAGCTCGGCGGCGTGGGATATGACTGATATGCGCTACCTTATTTTGACGCCAGACAATCTAGCTATTTTGTTTTACACTAACGACCATAATGCAAGTGGGCTTCTCGATGATCTGAAACATTTGCTAAAGTATTCGCCCGACCGATGAAATCGTCAACAGCAGCATGCTACCTTTTGAGAGGTTCTGATGAACTCACAAGCTGAGACAGATACCTTGCCCGCGAAGTGGCGAGACTATCTGGAACTGTGCAAGCCGAATGTCGTGGCGTTAATGATTTTGACCTCGCTGATTGGTATGTTGTTAGCCACCGATCAGATGGTGCCAATCGACGTATTGCTACTAGGTAACTTGGGTATCGCGCTGAGTGCGGGATCTGCCGCAGCGGTAAACCATATTGTCGACCAACATGTCGATGAAAAGATGGCGCGAACAGCGAATCGTCCGATAGCAAGAGGCCGCATAGAGCCGCGGCAGGCTATAGTATTCGCCTTTGTAACAGGTCTCGCAGGTTTGTCCATACTAATGGTCTTCATCAACCCGCTGACTGCATGGCTGACTTTGGGGTCACTGGTGGGCTATGCCTTCGTTTACACGATGTATCTCAAACGCGCTACGCCACAAAATATCGTTATCGGCGGCCTAGCCGGCGCTGCACCGCCGCTGTTGGGGTGGACGTCGGTTACTGGGGAAATCCACCACGATGCGCTGCTGCTAGTGTTGATTATATTCGCTTGGACTCCGCCGCATTTTTGGGCCCTAGCGGTGCATCGAAAGGATGAGTATGCCAAAGCCAATATTCCCATGCTACCGGTTACGCATGGTGAAAAGTACACCAAGATCAATATTCTGTTGTACACCGTTATATTGTTGCTGGTCAGTGTGATGCCCTACTTGACGGGTATGCTCGGGTGGCTTTACTTGTTTGGAGCATTGGTTTTAGGTGCGGGATTCGTATTTTGGTCGGTGGTCATGCTGCGCTCTGACGGCGGTAATTCGGGCATGCAAACCTTTAACTATTCGATCGTATATTTGATGGCTCTTTTTTGTATTATGCTGTTGGATCATTATTTGATCGTAAAAACCTACCCATTTACCTTAGCCTAGAGGCTTAAATCTATGGTTGATCAACAGCGTGGCATCCGCAATACCATCATCTGTGTCCTTTTGTTCATTATGTTAGTCATTTATGGGTTTATCTGGCGCATGAGTCAGCCAGTAATAATGTCGAAGCAGGAATTGCAGGTGAATGGTGCGGTATTACTAAATAGTCCCCGTATTTTTAGTGATTTTGAGTTGCGCGATCATCGAGATCAGCCGTTTACATTAGAGCGCTTGCGCGGCCAGTGGAGCATTCTATTTTTTGCTTTTAGTCATTGCCCCGATATCTGTCCAACGACACTGTCTACGCTGCACGACATGTATAGCAAATTGAGTGAGAACGAACAGAATAAGCTTCAAATAGTGATGATCTCGCTTGATACAGAACGTGACACTGTGGCCAAACTCGCGGAGTATGTGCCCTACTTTAACCCCAATTTTATAGGTGTTACGGGCAATCAACACTATGTTCGTCGGCTGACCGGAGAGCTTAACATCGCCTATAACCGGGTACCTTTAGGCGATAATAGCTACACCATTGATCACAGTACTCAGATGCTCTTAATCAACCCTCGAGGGCACTATCACGCTTTCTTTAAAGCGCCCCATAGCGAGATTATGTTGCGCCAAACATGGCGGTCAATCGACGCGATATACGAATGACAGGCGACCCTCTAGGTTTTAGCTCTGTACTTTTTTGAAGCTCGAAAGAACAAATAGCAGCGCGGCGCAGACGACAATAGAAGGGCCGGTAGGGGTATCTGCATGCCACGACATGGCGAGTCCTAGAAATACCGTGAGCATTGCGATTGCACTGGCGAATAGTGCCATTTGCTCTGGCGTTCGGCTTACACTCCGCGCTGTAGCGGCGGGAATGATGAGAAGCGCGGTAATTAACAGCACGCCAACAATCTTCATGGCGATGGCGATCACCAGAGCGGTCATAATCATCAGTGCGGTGCGCACTACGACGACGTTAGTCCCCTCGATAGCGGCTAATTCTGGATCGACAGTGATATTCAGCAGGGGTTTCCAAAGTACTCCGAGGAGGAGTAAAACAATGCTTGCGACCGAGTAAATAAGGTATACATCGGCAGCGGTTACCGACAAGATGTCACCAAACAGTAACGACATAAGATCGACTCTAACGCCATCTAAAAATGACATGACCACTAGGCCTGCGGCGAGTGCGGAGTGCGATAAAATTCCCAGTAAGGTATCGACCGACATATTTGCATGCTCTTCCAGTGCCCCTATTGCGGTGGCGATCATCAGCGGGACCGCCGCCACGGCCAAACTAAGATTTAACTCGAGTAGCACGCCAACAGCTACCCCCAAGAGCGCAGAATGTGCAAGGGTATCACCAAAATAAGACATTCGTCGCCAGACTACAAAACATCCGAGTGGTCCGGCTACCGCCGCTACACCAAGCCCCGCTAAGAGCGCATAGAGAATAAATTCAGTCATGCTTACAGTCGCTGTTAGTTCCGACGACCACATCGCCCTGAAGATTGTGATGATGATTGTGGGCATGCGTGTAAAGTGCCGTTGTACGGCCAAAAATATCGAGATAGGCGGGATCTTGGGTGACCTGTTCGGGTAAGCCTGAACAGCAGATATGCTTATTCAAACAGATCACCTTATCGGTGGCCGACATTACTAAATGCAGATCGTGCGAGACCATTAAAACACCACAGTTAAGCGTTTTGCTGAATTCTGCAATAGTGTTGTAGAGGTCATTTTGACCGTTTATGTCAACCCCCTGTACAGGCTCGTCAAGGATTAAAAAGTTGGGTTTACGCAGTACTGCTCGAGCGAGCAGTGCACGTTGCATTTCTCCTCCGGACAAGCACTGTACGGGGGTGTTGGCTGTATGCACCATTTCAGCCATCTCTAGTGCTTTTTGGCACTCCGCTCTACTTGTATCGGTCAATTGTAAAAAGCGTAAAGTGGTCAATGGCAGTGTTGGGTCGAGTTTAATTTTTTGCGGCATATACCCTAAGCGCAACTGTGACGACTGAGTACGTTGTCCCGAATCGGGTTTTAATAGTCCCAGTACAATTCGCACCAAGGTTGACTTGCCCGCCCCGTTGGGGCCAATTAGCGTGGTTATCTCGCCCTGTTTAAGCCGCAATGATATGTTCTCCAAAACCATTTCATTTTTAAACGACTGGCAGACGTTGTGCAGTTCAATCGTTTGTGTAGTCATGGTTAACCTGCTCCCCGTTGGTCGTTGTGGCAGTATTACACTGCAGACATAGGCCGAACAATTCTAGATTTTGTGACTTAAGGATAAACTGCGCTCTGTTGCTTGCCGACTGTAACAGGTCGTTGAGTCCGCTGTGTGTGGCTTCGGCAGCGCTGCCACAATTCTGGCAAATCATAAATAGGTTGCTGTGGGCGCTATTGGGGAAAGGACAGCCGATAAAGGCGTTAAGCGATGGAATACGGTGCACTAAACCTAGATTTACCAAAAACTCAATAGCTCGGTAAACGGTCGGCGGTGCTATAGATTTACCCGATAGTTTGGCAAGTTGCTCCTGGAGCTGATAAGCGCCAAGCGGCTGATGACTTTGCCAAATTAGATTCAGTACGCGCTCTCTAGTGGGCGTTAGGCGGGCATTCTTTTGTGCACATAAATCGCGTGCGCGATCTAATGCAGCGTTAATGCATCGCAGATGGTTATGAGGTTGATGGGCTGAGCGCGAATTTGAAAGCACAGAGATTCCTCGATAGATAAATAATATGTTATGTTATAACATATTTAATTGTAATGACAGATGGAGTTTCGGCGCAATGTGCCGTGGAGTTAAGTAATGAAGATTTTCGCGATATTCGCATTTGGTGGTTTTTTATCGGTCTTTTGGGTCGTTGAACTAGTCGCAAAGCCGTTAATTGTGACGACAATAAAGCCGTTAGCGTTGATTGCTGCCTCTGCGGTAGGTGGTTCTGCACAGGTAGAATTTTTGCAACCGTCGGGCCAATCTGCGCATGACCTGTACCTGTCGCCCTCGATGTTAAAGCGACTTGCAAGTGCTGATTTGGTTATTCGTGTAGATCCTGCATTTGAACACCGTCTGAACAAACAGTTTGAAAAGCTACCGCGACGACAGTTGCTTACTGCATCCAAACTAGACATGCATTGGCCCTCCTCAGAGACTGTGACGGGTCTGTTTAAACGCGACTTGCATTTTTGGTTAAACCCGGCAAATGCCGATATTTTGGCAGGTCGCATACAGAAAATATTTGAGCTTCCAATCAGACCGTTAATTGATCAGGCTACGCTGGCGGAATATCAACGTCAATTGAGTATATACCGCGATCGTCCAACGATTTCTTATCACGATGCTTACGGGCATTTTAGCGCAGCATTTGGATTGCTGTCACCAGTCAGTATGCGCGATTCCGCGGGTCTTGCTCGGGGTCTGGCCAGCCGCTACTCCCTACAAAAGAGGGCTCTCAACAGTCGTCCCGCCTGTGTCTTTGTCGAGCGCGAAAACCCGGGCCGCGACGCTACGGCGATGGCGAAAAAGCTTGGTGTTACGACTAAAAATCTGGACCCCCAAGGTATACATATCGCTATCAACCAAAGCGCTTATGGCGATTTCTTCAACCGCCTGGTGTCGCAGTATCTCGCTTGTTTTGACACATCGGAGTAGGCTAAAAATATTGAGGCTGCTAGCCCTTATAGCACGCTTTACTGGAATACCAACGAGCACAATGGTGTATCCTTGACGCACTTTAATCATAGCCCCTCGAGGCCCAACTCATGCCCCAGCAGCAGCCACTTGTCCTCGTCGATGGCTCGTCTTATCTGTATCGCGCTTATCACGCATTACCGCCTCTTACAAACAGCAAAAACGTGCCCACCGGGGCTGTTAAGGGCGTTATATCGATGCTTAGACGATTGCAAAAAGACTATCCTAAGAGCATCTTGGTGGTAGTTTTCGATGCAAGTGGTAAAACCTTTCGCGATGAACTCTATCCGCAGTACAAGGCGAACCGCCCGCCGATGCCGGACGATCTGCGGCTGCAAATTCAACCGATTCACGCGATTGTCGAAGCCATGGGGTTGCCGCTGTTGGCGGTCGCGGGCGTCGAAGCCGACGATGTGATCGGCACGCTTGCCCTCCAGGCTACGACTGCTGAGCGACCAGTGGTTGTGTCGACTGGCGACAAGGATATGGCGCAATTGGTGAATGCACACATTACTCTCGTAAATACTATGACCAATAGTGTTCTAGATTGTGAAGGTGTTCGCGAAAAATTTGGTGTCCCGCCTGAGCATATTATTGATTACCTCGCACTTCTGGGAGATAAATCTGACAATATACCTGGCGTTCCAGGCGTTGGGGAAAAAACCGCTGTTGGTCTACTTCAAGCTCTGGGAGATTTAGACAGTATCTATTCCCAGTTAGATCAGGTCGCCACGTTGAGTTTTCGTGGTGCGAAGAGTACAGCCACTAAACTCACTGAGCACCGGGAATTGGCCTATTTGTCTTACCAGTTAGCGACCATTAAAACCGACGTTAACCTTCCGCAAGATATCGGGCAACTGGAACAAAAACCGGTTGATTTAGCCGCTCTTTACGAGCTTTTTGACGACCTCGAGTTTAGAGCTTGGGCCGACGAGATCGGGTGTCCTGCGAGTGGCCTTCAATCTCGCACGGGCATGCCTGCCGAAAAGCTAGATCAAGCGTCTGAGCCAGTCGATGTGCCGCTCGCACCGACTTCGGTCGACTATCAATTGGTTACAGACGATCAGCAACTGGCGTATTGGCTCTCTCGAGCTCGCAAGGCAGAGCTGCTCGCCGTCGATACTGAAACGACTAGCTTAGATTATATGACTGCTGAGTTGGTTGGCGTCTCTTTAGCGATTGATGTCGGCGAGGCCGTCTATATACCTTTTGGTCACGATTATCTCGGTGCGCCAAAGCAGTTGGCGCGAGATTACGTGCTGGCTGAACTTAAACCAATACTGGAGGATCCTGGTGTCACTAAATTAGGCCAGAACTTAAAGTATGATTGCAGTGTGTTGGCAGAACACGGTATTAGTTTGCGCGGCATTGGGTTCGATACGATGCTCGAGTCTTACGTCATTGATTCGTTAGCGTTGCGACATGACATGGATAGCTTGGCAATGCGCTATCTAGACCTTGTCACGGTCAAATTCGAAGATATTGCCGGCCGCGGTAAAGGGCAGCTCACTTTTAATCAAATTGCCTTAGAGCAGGCTGCGCCCTATGCGGCTGAGGATGCCGATGTCACTCTTCGCCTTCACCGCAGATTGGCGCTCGAGTTAAAAGCAATACCATCGCTAGCGACGTTATTTACCGACATTGAAATGCCACTGGTACCCGTGTTATCTCGGATTGAGCGCCATGGAGTACTCGTAGACGGTGCGTTATTGTTTGAGCAGAGTCGTGAACTCGCGGCTCGATTAGCGGAGCTAGAGAAGGAAGCATGGGACTTGGCCGGCGAGACATTTAATCTCGCATCGCCCAAGCAATTAGGTTACATTTTGTTTGAAAAGCTCGGGTTGCCGGCGCTGAAAAAAACTGCCAAGGGTGCCCCATCGACCAAAGAAGAAGTATTGCAAGAACTGGCACTCGATTATCCACTGCCAAAACTATTACTTGAACAGCGTGGTCTTGCAAAACTTAAGTCGACCTATACCGATAAGTTGCCGACTATGATTAATGTCCGCACTGGACGGGTTCATACCTCATATCATCAAGCAGGCACGGCTACTGGGAGGTTGTCATCGTCAAATCCCAATCTACAAAATATTCCTATTAAAACGGCTCAGGGGAGACGCGTTCGCCAAGCGTTTGTGGCACCGCCCAAATACAAAATAATAGCCGCGGACTACTCACAGATCGAGTTAAGAATCATGGCACATCTGTCAGAGGACCCCAGTTTGCTGGCAGCCTTTGCGCAAGGTGAAGATATCCATAGTAGCACTGCTGCTGAGGTTTTCGATACCAGCGTCGATCGGGTGACTGAACAACAACGCCGCAGTGCGAAGGCAATTAATTTTGGATTGATTTATGGTATGTCGGCTTTTGGCCTCGGCAAACAACTCCATATCGGTCGTCATGAGGCACAGGGCTACATCGATAGGTACTTTCAGCGCTATCCAGGCGTACTCGAGTATATGAACGAGATCCGTCAAAGTGCGGCTGAGCGGGGGTTTGTCGAAACTGTATTTGGTCGGCGACTCTACCTTCCCGACATCAACGCGAGCAACGCCATGCGCCGTCAAGCCGCCGAGCGCACCGCGATAAACGCACCGATGCAGGGAACCGCAGCGGATATCATTAAATTAGCTATGATTTCATCGGATCAGTGGATTTCTAGCGATAATTTGCGCAGCCGCATAACCATGCAGGTTCACGATGAACTAGTACTCGAGGTTCCAGATGATGAGGTCGATATAGTCGCGGCTGGCTTAAAACAGAGGATGGAGAGCGCCGCCGCTCTCCGCGTGCCACTGGTTGTCGATGTGGGTATTGGCGATAACTGGAATGAGGCGCATTAGAGAGCCGAGGGTTCGCGGCAATTTAAATTAATTTCAAAAAAATCGCAATTTTGCGGTTTATAGGGAACTAATCGGTAAATACCTGTCTAAGTCTTTGCATATGTTGATTGATTTAACTCTCCCCCAACGAAGCATATGCACAATTGATCTCTACATAGCTGTAGTGAGCCCTGATTAAAGTTTTTTAATCAGGGCTTTTTTTTGCTGCAGGCCTCTTTTTCCTGGAGATTGCCTAATGGTCGACGCCAATAAATCGCCGCAGGACTGGAGTATCAGGTCTCGCTAAGCGGGCTTTCAGCGACTGAAAAGTCGAAGTTAAACCAGTGATCGAGTGTTTGCGTAAGATCCTTGATACCAATTTTCTTCAAAGCCGAAAAAGCTTGGACGGTAAACAACTCGCCGGCCGGATCGAGTTCAGTCAGTCGGCGATCGACCGTCATTAGACTCGCTTGTAAGGCACCGCGCTTCAATTTGTCTGACTTTGTAAGCAGAATATGGACCGGTAACCCAGCAGTTTTAGCCCAGTGCAACATCTGTTGGTCGTAATCCTGCAGTGGATGGCGGATGTCCATAAGCAAGATAAGCCCCGCTAGGCAATTTCGCCGCTGTAAATATTCTGCTAGATGTTTGTCCCACTGCTGTTTCATTGCCCGTGGTACTTTTGCATAGCCATATCCGGGCAGATCAACCAAACGTCTTCGCGGATCCAGTCGGAAAAAATTTATCAATTGTGTCCGTCCGGGCGTTTTACTCGTTCGAGCTAATCCGCGAATGCCAGTCAGCGTATTAATTGCACTGGACTTGCCGGCATTTGAGCGCCCTGCAAAGGCGACCTCGGCGCCATTATCTTCTGGGCATTGCTTGAGGGACGGTGCACTGGTTAGAAACTCAACCGCGCGATAGTTGATGTTGGCTATATCCATAAAAAGACATCTTTAACTCGTATAAGCGCGTGCGCATAATGGTATATAATACTCTCCCCCGACGCTATGAGCTATCGCCAAAGCGTCGAGGGCAACAATGACACTATCCGCCTATAGAGACCCGGTACCCATGATGATCACTCCAAACCGTTTATTGCTGGTGCTAACGCTGATATTGAGCACTCAGATATTGGCAAATGGCGATGCCGACGCGGGTGCCGATAAGATTATGGCGTGCGCTGGATGTCATGGCATGGATGGCAATAGCATGATCGCAGCATTTCCGAAATTGGCGGGGCTCGGTGAAAAATATCTTTATCAACAACTGAGGCATGTGCAAAAAGGCGAGCGCATTATTATGGAGATGACCGGAATTCTAGATGCCTCTACGCAACAAGATCTCTGGGATATGGCAGCTTATTACAATGCCAAAGAGCGTCAACTGTCTGGCGCTGAGGATATTACCTTGATTGGAATTAGCGATCCTGACGACGCATTGTTACTCGGCGAAAAAATCTATCGAGGTGGCAATCTCGGCAGTGGTGTGCCTTCCTGTACTGGTTGTCACTCGCCTGCCGGGACCGGCAACGGCCCAGCGGGCTACCCGGGTCTCGGGGGACAGCACGCCGGTTATATTGAAAAACAGTTGCTTGCCTATCGCCGCGGCGAGCGCAATAGCGGCAACAATGCCAAAATCATGCAGGGCGTAGCTGAGTACTTGAGTGATAAAGAGATCAAAGCTGTGGCTAATTATATTGCCGGACTCAACTAGACAAATCATTTCCTTCCGAAAAGGACCCCAGATGAACATGTTTTTATCACGCCTCAAGTTTCTATTACTGCTGTTGCCGATGGCAGCTTGCCAAGCCCAAGAAGAAAAATATGTCGAGGGTGTGCATTACCAGGTCCTGCCGCAAGTAGTTCGCACTGCGAATGCAGACAAAATCGAAGTCAATGAACTGTTCTCTTACCACTGCGGACACTGCTACAATTTTCAATCGCAGGTGCGCGAGTGGCACAAAAGTTTACCTAGCGATGTCGACTTTCAGCGCACCCATGTTGTTTGGAACAGTTCGCTCGAGCTCTATGCGAGGGCCTATTACAGTGCACTTAGCCTAGATGTTTTTGAGCAGTTACACATAGCTGTTTTTGAGGCTATCCATCTGAAAAAGCAGGCCTTGCTCAACGAGGAGGATATCCGTGAACTGTTTATTGACGAAGGCGTTGACAGCGAGCGTTTTACGCGGACATTCAACTCGTTCGGAATCACCAGTATGATGAATCAGGGCAAAGCGCGCGCGCGCGCATACAGGTCCAAAGGAACGCCAGAATTGGTCATTAATGGAAAATACCGAGTAACTATGCGGATGAGTGGCGGCGGCGAGGGTATGTTAGATGTAGCGAGCTTTTTGATTACCAAAGAGCGTCGACAGATCGGCAAACCAAACGCATAGCCATTTGAGATTGCCACTTATATACCGCTCATACCGAGTCTCAGCTGTTTCAAAACGACACTCGTGACGCGCAATTTGGGCCAGCGGCCTCTACCCTCGCCTAGAGTAATTAAATATGAAACCAACAGTAAAACCGCAAAACCCAAATTTTTCGTCTGGTCCGTGCTCGAAGAGACCAGGGTACGACGTCGCCAATCTTGAACTCGGCACGCTTGGCCGATCGCACCGGTCGTCGGTCGGCAAGGCGGCGCTTCAACGCGCATGCTCACTAACTGCGGAGCTATTGAATCTACCTGAGGGCTATAGAGTGGGCGTCGTGCCGGCATCCGATACTGGCGCTATGGAGCTGATTATGTGGTCGGTGCTAGGCGCTCGCCCAGTAGATGTGTTTGCCTGGGAGTCGTTCGGTAAAGATTGGGTTAGCGATATTCTTGGGCAATTAAAACTGGAGGCGGTTAGCAGTTACGTGGCCGACTATGGAGAATTGCCTGATTTGCAACAGGCTAACCCCGATCACGATATAGTGTTTACTTGGAATGGTACTACCTCGGGTGTGCGCGTAGCGAACGCTGATTGGATCAGCAATGAGCGCGATGGATTGACAATTTGCGATGCTACATCTGCAGTATTTGGTATGTCACTACCTTGGGAAAAACTCGATGTAATCACTTTTAGTTGGCAAAAAGTGCTCGGTGGTGAAGGCGCCCATGGGATGTTAATTCTTAGTCCTCGCGCCGTACAGCGCCTTGAGTCCTACGATCCACCCTGGCCGCTGCCTAAAATCTTTCGCTTGACAAAAAACCGCATTCTAAACGAGGGAATATTTAGAGGCGCAACGATTAATACGCCTTCTATGCTCTGTGTTGCGGACTACCTCGACGCTTTAGATTGGGTCGCTGATATCGGTGGTGTATCGGCTACAATTGCAAGATCTGAGCAGAATCTTGCAGTTATAAAGGCATTTGTCGCTGACCGTGACTGGATTAATTTTCTCGCCAAAGATGCGGCGCAAATCTCCAACACCAGTGTGTGTTTGACGCTTGACCTCGACTCCCAGAAGATTGTAGAGATGGTTAAACTGTTAGCCGCGGAGGTTATAGCTTTCGATATAGGCGCTTATCGTGATGCTCCGGCCGGACTGCGTATCTGGTGCGGTGCGACCATCGAGAAGAGTGATGTCGAAGCCCTCATGCCCTGGATAGAGTGGGCTTACAACAGTGTTCAAAATTAAAATAAGAGATTTTTATGTATAAAATACGTACTTATAACGCGATATCGGCCAAGGGCCTCGATTGCTTTCCATCTGCGGGATACCAAGTTTCAAGTGATTGTGACGCGCCCCACGGGTTTATATTGCGTAGTCAGAAATTGCATACGGAGATAGTTCCAGACTCGCTCGCTGCAGTTGCTCGGGCAGGTGCGGGAGTTAACAATATTCCCGTAGACGATTACACCGCGCGCGGTATCGTGGTGTTTAATACGCCGGGTGCAAATGCCAACGCAGTCAAAGAATTAATAGTCGCGGCCCTGATGATGGCATCGCGTGATATCTATGGTGGCATGAGTTATGTTCAAGGGTTGACTGAGATAGACGATGGCGCGGCAATGGGCAAATTGCTTGAAAAAGAAAAAAAACGCTTTGCAGGCGGTGAAGTCTTCGGAAAGACGCTCGGTGTTGTTGGTCTCGGGGCAATCGGCTCGATGATAGCTAATCTGGCGCTCGATCTCGGCATGCAGGTTGTCGGTTATGATCCCGCTATTTCTATCGAGGCAGCATGGCAGCTGTCTAGTCGCGTCGAGCGTATGATCAGCTTAGAGGCGTTGTTGGGGCGTTCGGACTTTGTCACATTGCACGTGCCGGCTATAGCTGCCACGCGTCATTTGATCGATGCGGAAAAGTTATCGGCGATGAAATCAGGCGCTAAGTTATTAAATTTTGCACGCGAGGAAATAGTCTCCACTGAGGCAATGGTGATCGCACTGGATCGTGGCGACTTGGCTGGCTATATCAGTGATTTTCCGACCCCGGCACTACTTGGGCGCAGCGATGTTTTGTTAATGCCACACATCGGTGCGAGTACTGCAGAAGCTGAGGAAAACTGTGCAATAATGGCGGCACAGCAGCTAATGGACTTTTTGGAAAATGGCAATATCCTCAATTCGGTGAACTATCCGACGACTCGATTGCCGCGTGGCAGCGGCCACAGAATCACCTTTAGCAATAAGAACGTACCCAAAGTGCTCGGTAACGTGCTGTCTGTGCTTGCCGACGCAGAGCTCAATGTACTAGAAATGATGAATCAGAGTCGCAATGAAATTGCCTACAATATCGTTGATGTAGAGGGTGATGTTCCAACTAATCTAGGGCCACAAATTTATCAGGTAGAGGGCGTTATCGGAGTGCGAGCGCTGGGTTCTCAAAGCTAACTAAAAGAGTCGCGTGCGCACTGAAAATGTTCTCTCTTACAGAGCCTTGGTGGTCTTCGGGCGTGCTTTCCGACTACTGCTTGAATCGAGACGAAAACCCGCTGTTATCCTTAAAACCGCTGAAACTTCCGATCTCTAGAATGGAAAGATCGGTGTTTTTGAGTAGATCACAGGCAAAGTTCATGCGTACTTCATTGTGATACGTTCTGGGTATTTTGCCGATCGCAGCTTTGAACCTACGATTAAAGTTGAGTTTTTGAAAATTTTTTTACGAGAACTGTGATAGAAGGGAGTACTTACTTAAGTTGTCTTGTAGCTATATCTTCGCTTGTACAATCAACTCGTCGCTGAGTTTCAGTTGATGCTCGTCTTTGTAACCAACGGTATCTGATAAATTTCGTCTCTCGTGATAAAAATTGCGTTGTGCCTGGCGCGCAATAATCCGGTCAAAAATACGTTCTACTTGGTATACGAGAAACTCTGCTATTGCGTTGATGCTTGCAGAGCAGTAAATATTTCCAGTTTGTGCAGTGAAGTGCTGACGCTTCAAGTTTGAATAGCTTTTTTGTAATTGATCGAAGTAGTGCCAATGTGTGGTTGCCGGCTTGTCCTCGAGAAGTCCGGCCTCAGCCAGAAAACATACGTCGGTACCCACCGCTGTAAAGCGACTGTTGCGTTGGTGTTGACGGCGTAACCATGGTGTTAGTGCCTTGGCGCGCTTGATGACCGGCCGCGGATTGCGCCATAGCGCCGGGAGATGGATAAGGTCATTTGGAAATTAATCATTGAAGCTATGGGTGGGATGAAGCTCAAAATCGACTGGTGTTTGCACCGGAAAATCGTTAGTCGAAACTTGGCGAATCACCACTTCACTGGCGTGGCGTGGCGTGAACTTGCGCGAGCAATCGAACCAGCAAAATTAAAAATTTCAGCGGCAAAGGTACTGCTGGTTACCAGCATGCTATCAC
>JAPKCN010000178.1 GCA_028822945.1 Porticoccaceae bacterium
ATCCGTTTGTACTGCCCAAACAAGTAACCCATCTCTTCTTGTCCAACACCCATTCCCATGACAGGAAAGTCTTGATCCGGTCCAACGTACTTTGCCAGTTCCGTCATGTAGGATTGACAAAAGCGCTGCATTTCCGCTTCCGACTTGTCGAGTGGATTAAAGTCGGCCCCACCCACGGCCGCACCCATGTCGAATCCAGTGAGGGCATTGGAGAAAATGGCATCAAAGCCAAGTGCCTTGATGACGCCATTGTTAATATTACTGGGATTCCCATACAACGTCGCTATTGGTACTGACCTACTGTATGCGGCAATTACAAAGTCCAGTGCTATGGTAGGACATGCACGTCAGAAAACCGTTGAGTGGTATGCTGTAATTTGGCTAGCGGCTGGCAGTATACCGGCCTCGATGATCACAATTCTGTTATTACAGCAGACTTACCAAAGCGCTGCAGATTACCAAGGCATTTTGACTCGCAGCCTAGGCGTTATGTTGGTGCTGACCTCGATCGTGTTACTTTATAAGCAGCCAAAAACACTTATTAATGATGATCAATCGATTCCTGACTACGAAACGGATAGACCCATGAGCAAGCCAATATTGTTTGTGTGCGGGATTTTTTTGGGGATCTTTGTAACTCTTTCATCGGTGGGTGCAGGGGCATTGTGTGCGGCTCTATTGATGTGGATTTATCCGCAGCTACCGGCACTGCGTGTACTCGGCACCGACATCTCCCACGCGGTACCGCTAACCTTAGTAGCCGGTATTGGGCATCTTTTACTACTCGGCAATGTCGATCTGTCGTTACTTGCCTGTCTGTTGGTGGGGTCATTACCTGCAATTCACTTTAGTACTCGACTGGCCACTAAACTGCCAGCTGATATTCTTCAAAAATGCATTGCATCAATGCTACTGTTAATGGGTCTGAAGTTTTCGCTGTTTTAGTGGGCTCGCATCAATGACAGTTGAGTCATCGTGCGAACAGTGATGAATTACGCATCGCCGAGCGGTGGAAGTTCGTTAGCGACTCCGTGGGGCACATGCCCCGTCGCGACATATTCGCGTGCAGAACTGCAGTGGATTTGTTGATCGTCGAAGAACACATCCGCGCCAAAAGATTTCAAAAAGTCCCCCTTGCTCAAGCCTCCGAGGAACAGGCTTTCGTCTATGCGAATATTCCACTCGCGCAATGTACGCACTACCCGCTCGTGCGCTGGAGCAGCGCGCGCTGTCACAAGAGCCGTACGAATAGGACACTGATCGGTTGGGAATTCTGATTGCAAGACATGTAAGGCCTGAAGAAAATTTTTGAATGGTCCGGGATTTAGTGGCTGACGCGCCGCTCTTTTTTCATTTTCAGTAAACGCATCTAGTCCGCGTTCTTTAAAGATACGCTCGGATGCATCTGAAAACAGCACTGCATCGCCGTCGAAGGCAAAACGCAATTCGCCCGAATCCATGGGTTCATTGTGCGAAGATAACAGCGTTGCCGCAGCCATACCGCTGTTTAATGCACTGCGCACATCGTCGGCATGGGTCGACAAGAACAAATGGCAGGCAAAAGCAGAAACATATCGGTAGGGTGAATTACCGCCAGAGAAAGCTGCTCGAGATATCTTTAACCCGTGATGAGCAATTGAATTAAACACCCGTAATCCAGTATCTGCGGAGTTGCGCGACAAGAGTATCACTTCGACCCGCGGATCACCGCCAAGCTTTTCATTTATCCGCAACAGCTTAGTCACCAGAGGAAATGCCTCGCCGGGATCTAGAATATCGTCTTCGTGGGCGCGCTGATAATCAGCATAGGCGTTGACGCCCTCAGACTCATAAATATTATGGCTGTCACGCATGTCGAATAATGCCGTAGACGAAATAGCTATGACTAATTTGGGGCGGCTATCGGTCACCATTTAAAACCTATAATTCCTGTTCTTTACTGGCGTTGCACGCAGATTCAGTGTGGTATTCGCGCGTTAGCTTAAAGACAACCGGCGCGAGCAGGACTAGCGCAATCAAGTTTGGAAATGCCATCAAGCCGTTTAGGGCATCGGATATTTTCCATACTAAGACTAGACTCAATTGTGTGCCTGCAAATATCCCCAACACCCAGAGTACTCGAAACGGCAGAACGACGCTCGGCCCGAATAGGAATTCGGCACACCGCTCACCATAGTAGCTCCATCCAAGCATCGTGGTAAAGGCAAACAGTACAATGCACAGCGTAAGGATTTCGCCACCAAAAGGTAAGTTAGCGTCGAAGGCACTCAAGGTCATCGCGGCGCCTGCCTGATCACCGCTCCAAACGCCACTGACGATCAATACTAGCCCCGTCATAGTACATACCACCAGGGTATCTATAAAGGTTCCTAGCATGGCAATCGTACCCTGCTTAACCGGGCTGTTAGTCTCTGCGGCTGCATGGGCAATTGGCGCCGAACCTAGGCCTGCCTCATTTGAGAAGATGCCTCGCGCTACGCCCATGCGCAGTGCCATAGCGATAGTTGCTCCGCTAAAACCGCCGGCTGCTGCCGAGCCATTAAAGGCACTGTCGACAATTAGAACAAGGGCGCTGGGGATAGCCGCATAATTGAGTAGTAAAATAGCACTACTCGAAAGCAAATAGATCAGGGCCATTAAAGGTACTAATTTACCCGCCACATCAGCTATCCGTTTGATACCTCCGAGTAGCACGATCGCCACCAACCCGGACATCACCAAACCGCTGATGACTGTCGGCACATCGTAGCTCGTGAGAAGTACCTGTGACACCGCATTCGATTGCACAGTATTTGCTAAACCGAAACCGGCAAGCGCACCAAATAGTGCGAACAGCACACCCAGCCAACGCCAGCGAGGACCGAGACCATTCTTTATGTAGTACATCGGGCCGCCGACTTTTTTCCCCGAGCTATCCGTTTCTCGATAGTTGACGGCGAGCACCGCTTCAGCGTATTTGGTCGCTATACCGACCAATGCAGCACACCACATCCAAAATAGAGCGCCCGGTCCGCCGATACCGATAGCGGTCGCTACGCCAGCTATATTTCCGGTCCCTATGGTTGAGGACAGCGCGGTCATCAAGGCATTAAATGGACTAATATCGCCATCGCCGTTACCTTTTCTACCCCGAAATAGTAAGCCAAACGCATGAGGTATCTTCGTCAATGTCAGGCCTTTTAATCCGACGGTTAAATATAATCCTGTGCCGAGGATCAGGCACAGCATCATCGGACCCCAAATAAACCCATTGGCGATATCGACGACCATTTCAAGTGACTCAGTAAACGATTGCATATATTCAGCCCCAATTATTTGTTAGCGTCCCTGTTGTTCCGTGCCATTAGTGTAATAGCTCGCAAACCGTTAAGTCAGTAGCTGATCGCGCTGGGCAAATAAGCCAAACAATCCGCCGGTATGCAGAAAGACAATATCTGCGGCGCCGTCAAAATGACCGCTGCGCAGTTCTTGCAACATACCGAAAAACGCTTTCCCAGTATATACAGGATCGAGAATAATCCCTTCGAGTCGCGCCAGAGTGCTGATTAATTCGAAGACCTCGGGATTACAGCGCCCATAGCGCGGGCCCTTATAGCGATCTATCGTGCAAATAGAACGTAAATCGACGGGTAATTTTGCTTCACTAAGTTGACGCCAGTCGTCGATATCCTGGGCGATTTTATCGGCAAAGTAAGCCGCATCGTCACACACTGCGAAACCAATAACCCGCGCGTCGATCCGATGTAACTGGCAACCCACAATCAGACCTGCCTGAGTACCGCCAGATCCGGTAGCATGAATGATCGCGGTCGGTTTAATCGCGTGCTTCACGAAGTCGGCGGCCAGCTCTCTGGCTGCTTCAATATAGCCCCAAAGGCCCAACCCATTGCTGCCACCCATAGGAATGTAGTAGGGCGTTTGTTGCTGGCTTCGAGCATACTTGTGCCAATACTGCACATGCTCGGGTAAGCGCGCAAATTCTACCGCGCTGTAGTGGTTGATAGCGGCACCCGCCAACTTACTGAGAAAGAGATTGCCATCAACAGTCGGCGGCTCATCGGCTCGCAATAAAAGGCGTACGTTTAAACCCACTTGAGCGCCCAGTACTGCCGTTGCTCGACAGTGGTTAGAC
>JAPKCN010000179.1 GCA_028822945.1 Porticoccaceae bacterium
GTGACGGTGACGGTGACGAACGCCATCACCGGAACACCATAGGGCTCGGGATCGATAATGGCGCTGTAGCCCTTTATGACGCCTGCTTCCTCCAACAGCTTAACGCGTCTAGCACAGGGCGTCGGCGATAAATTGATGCGCTCGCTCAATTCTTGATTAGTAATTCTGGCATTTCTCTGCAGTTCATGCAGAATTTTAATATCTATATTATCCATGGGTTAATTTAGGGGATCCCGCTAATATCTGGTTTCAGAATAGCATTATTTAGATAATTTAGCTTCATTGTAGGTGGTATCATTCATCTAAATATTTTTGGAGTATGCGTTTATGACAATCGAAGAGCGACGGCAGCTTAGCCCACTACGCAATACCACCTGTGCGGATAACCCACAGCAGCTGGCCGAAGAGCAGGCGCAACACTTTGGCATCGACCCCGAAAGCGAATTTGGCATTGCCTTGGTGCAACTGGCCAGTAAGTTGTACGATGCCAATCAGGCAACCCATGATCTGTGGAAAATAACCCTTGATGGCCTCGCAGATATCGACCGCCAAGATCGTATTGCGTGGTTTAATGCCAAGCGGTTCATTAGTTTTCAACTCGCTAAAATCCTCGATTCGCTGCAGAACCCACTGCGCGCGTCCTATCAATCAATCACCACCGATCACCCCGGTTTTGCCAGTAAAGGTGCCTATCCTTTATTTGATAATGTCGCGGCGATCTTTTCAGCGACGCCCGTTATAACGCGCACTGCGACCTATTTATTTGCCTGCACAGAATGGGTCGAAGATGCCTTTTGTGGGCGTGAACCTTTGCATGACATTTATTCGCGCTTGATGAATCCAACCTCGGTGAGTCTAGCCAATCACATTGTTGATCTGGAGTGCGGTGCGGAAGCCAATAAGTACATGGCGTGGAATTTTAACTCCGGTATGGCGGCGATCGACGGGATTATGAGCCACTTAGTGAATCGCGATGATATTGTTTTGGCGTCGCGCAATATTTACGGGGGCTCATATCAATTACTGCATGACTGGTATGCCAAGGAATCTAAGTTGGGCGTCGCGTTGAATTGGTTCGATGGCTACGATGGAGAGGCGTTTGCCGTCGCTCTTGATGAGGTCATGGCGACGCATGCCGACAGGATAGCCGAAGGTCGCAATGTTTATATTTACCTCGAGAGTCCTTGCAATCCTCATGGTTATGTTCTCGATGTACCCGGTATTAGCCAGATTGCCCACGAAAAAGGCTGCCGGGTTATCGTCGACTCTACCGTCGGTACACCTTTTTTGCATCCGCTATTAAAAAATTCAGATGGTATGCAGCGCCCAGATTTTGTGGTGCATTCTTACACCAAGGAATTGACCGGAACCGGAACAACGACCGCCGGCGTTGTAATTGGTCGCAATGAGGATATGTTTATACCAAAGCACGCCAGTGCAGAGGCAACCTGGCCAGATGGGCGTCCGCGCACTGTAAATTGGGACGAGAGTTTATTTTGGAATGTGTACTACATCAAGGGCGGTTTTTTGGACGCCGATAAGGCATTTGAGGTACTAAATGGCATTAAGACCTACGAGATGCGGGTACTGCAAAAAACCATTAACACTATCTTATTAGCTAAGGTATTGGCGGCTCATCCAGATATCAACGTGTCTTGCCCTGTGTTGGTTGAGAATGCGAACCACAAGCTACTGGCTAAGAATATGTACCTCGGACTGCCGGCACCGTTGTTCACGATAGATATGGAGGGCCGCGGTGCGCGTCGGCCGATTAATCCACTATTTTTCAAACGCTTTTTAGATGCATTGGAACCCGCTATCGGCATGCAGGTCAGCCTCGGTCAAACCAATTCACTCGCTCTTTGTCCGGCGATGACGACCCATTCAGAGTTATCCGATAGTGCGCTTGCCCAGGCTGGAATAGCTAAGACGACGCTGCGTATTTCAGTTGGATTGGAGGATCCTCGGTTATTTTTGGCGCACTTTTTCGGCGCCGCGCGGCTAGCGCTTGAGCCGGAGCACCCCGGATTTTGCGCGCTGTTCCCAGAATCAGCGGAGATCGACACGTTGTTTGCCGCGACCCACCGCGACGTGAGTCAGCGTCATATCGCCGCTTCTCCGGGCATTGCCGAGCTAATGGCATAGAGTACTTCTCGGCGTTTAAGTTCGTGCAACGAAGAGTATTTTGCTGAAGCCGTTAGTATATGATTGAGGCAGGTTAGCGGTTATTTGGATGTCTGCCTTGCGGCGCTTGTTTGGTGTTACCGTTTCATACCTAACGGTTTGGCGATTACTGCCGCACAGGGCAGATTAATGGTCCGTTCGGCGGCCATTATTGTCGCTAGTGAAGACCGACTAGAATTTGATGCAGAATAGGCACCCCGACTGCAGAATTTTAAAATTTACTGGTCGGTTAATAGCCTTTCATACAAGTACTAACATTAGTGAGGACCATAGCATGGCGCGACTTCCACTGATTGACCCCAAAAGTATTAGCGACCCCGACCTGTTGGGAATTTTTGCGTGGGTGACTGAAATGGAGGGCATGGTGCCCAATCATTTTGCAATAGAACTTAACGATCCAGAGTTGATGAAACACAAGCTCGGTTTTACCAAGCTACTGTGGGATACCTGTGAGTTGGATATGCAAGAGATTCAGCACATTGGTATTGCTGTGTCCACGAGTAATGAATGCGCCTATTGCACTGGCGCATTCTGCACGATTCTGGCAGACGGTCTTGGCGCAGGTAAGGCCTATGCAAAGGCGCTGGTTGATCAGGGCTCAGGCGCTGCCACCGATCAACGCAGTAAAGTACTTATGCGGTTCGCCGGCAAAGTAAACAAAAATCCCGAGAGCATCGAAGATAACGATGTTGACGCTCTGAAAAGCATCGGTTTGAGCAATAGCGGAGTCATCCAAACGATTCATCTGGTGAGTGACTTTGCCTCATATAATCGCTTAAACTTAGCGTTGGATACAGATTATGACTACGCTGATTTTACATAGCGGTTACGGTTGCACCCGTTTATGCATAAGGCTGAGAGCTTTGCTGTCACCAAGCACCTAGAGCGAGTCGTTGCGCTGAAGTGAGTTAAAAAGTGTATTGCATTAAAGCACTAATCTCCTTGGAGATCTGTGAGGTCGACTACGAATTAAAATTCATCTATCGCAGTCGTGAGCTTGTTTTTATCTGGGTTCGCCAAGCTCGCGAGGATCGCACTCGCTGTTTGGACAAAGCGGCGGGTATGCAAAAAAACAGCGCGAACAGCAATTTGTGGAATCTTTTCGGTAGTACTTTAAGCTGCGTTGTAGTTACTTGCACGAGCTATTATAAGGCTTATGCCCATCGCCACAATCGCTAAATCATCTTCTGCAGATAGAACAGCAGTGTCAGTAGTGGCCGGCGCCACTGGTTTGGTCGGCGATTTAGTCGTTAAGCAATTGAGCGCGCGAGACTTACCTGTGGTGGCATTGACCCGGCGGGCGATGGTTAATTGTCCCGCCTTGGTCGAGCCGATGCAGGTCGATTTTGAGGCCTTGCCGGTAGGCCTCACTCTGCCACCGTGCGAGCACTTGTATATTTGTCTGGGTACCACGATCAAGCGCGCGGGTAGTCGTGCAGCTTTTCGACATATTGACGTTGATTATGCTGTTGCCCTGGCGGCGCGAGCGAAAGAGGCCGGAGCCAATAAGCTCAGCCTCGTCTCCTCGGTAGGCGCTGACGCTGCATCGAGCAATTTTTATCTTCGCACCAAAGGCGATGTCGAGAGGGCGCTTTTGGATATGAAGTTTGCATCGCTAAATATCTATCGACCGGGCCTTTTGATTGGTGAGAGAGAGCAACGTCGGTGGTTAGAGAGTGTTGGCCAGACAATTGCGCGGGTGATTGACCCACTATTAGTCGGCAGTCTGAGTCGCTACAGGAGCATAGCTGCGACCGCACTGGCAACTGCAATGGTCGATCCCGTCCGCCATCGTCCGGGCACGCATTATTGGCACTACGCTGATTTATAGATTTCATTGCCACTCTTATGCTCGTTACTGGAAACTGTTTCGCCGGCCACAAATTTTATTTATTTAAGTTGACACTACAAACCATTAATAATGTGGTTTTTAACATGAAGTT
>JAPKCN010000022.1 GCA_028822945.1 Porticoccaceae bacterium
GGCTATATGCACAATCGTGTCCGTATGGGTGTCGGATCGTTTCTGGTGAAAAACTTACTCTTGCATTGGCATCATGGCGAAGCATGGTTTTGGGACTGTTTAGTAGATGCTGATCTCGCCAGTAACAGCGCTAGTTGGCAGTGGGTGGCAGGCAGTGGCGCCGATGCGGCACCATTCTTTCGGATTTTTAATCCGTTGACGCAAAGCGAAAAATTTGATGCTGCTGGGGATTATATCCGTCGTTATGTGCCCGAACTGGCGCAGCTACCGAAAAAGCACATCCATGCTCCATGGCTTGCCCCAACCGAGGTTTTGGCCTTGGCCGGGGTAATTATCGGCGTTGATTATCCAGCACCCGTTATCGACATTAAAGCCTCTCGGGAGCGAGCGCTTGAGGCCTTTGCGCTGACTAAAAAAAATCCATAGCAGGCCTGCTTGTCGGGACATGGCAAAAGTATGTGGCGCAATTAGCGGCAGACATCAATGGCGAAAATGCCTTATGCCGGTAAATACCATCGCCATTCCGTGCTCGTTGGCTGCCGCTACAACCTCGTCATCGCGCACTGAACCCCCCGGTTGAATTACGCAGCTGATAGCAGATTTGGCAGCGTTGTCTATGCCGTCTCTAAACGGAAAAAATGCGTCTGATGCCATTACCGCTCCGGCCATACTTAGACCGGCATGTTCGGCTTTTATGGTGGCAATGCGGGCGGAATTGATACGACTCATCTGGCCAGCACCGACACCGATGGTACGTCCATCCTTAGCGTAGATGATAGCGTTAGACTTGACCATTTTTGCAACTTTCCAGGCGAACAGCATATCCTGAAGTTCACTTTCGCTAGGAATCCGATCACTCGCTATGGTCAGGTCGCCAGTATTGATCATTGCTGTGTCGCGCTGTTGGATTAACAGGCCACCATTAACGCGTTTGTAGTCCAAGCCGCCGGTACACTGATCACTCCACATTCCGCACTCTAGTAAGCGAACGTTCTTTTTTGCAGCGACTGCGATGAGCGCGTCGGCGGTCACACTGGGTGCAATAATGACCTCTACAAACTGCTTTTCGCAGATCACCGCAGCGGTTTTTGCGTCGAGTACGCGGTTGAACGCAATAATGCCGCCAAAGGCGGACTCAGCATCGGTGTTAAACGCTTGTTCATAGGCCTCGCAAATATTATCAGCAACAGCAACGCCGCATGGGTTCGCATGTTTGACGATGACACAGGCCGGTCGTTGAAACTGCTTAACGCACTCGAGTGCAGCATCGGTATCGGCGATATTATTGAATGAAAGTTCTTTACCTTGAAGCTGCACGGCGGTTGCAACACTTGCTCGGGGTGGCTGTGCTTGGGTATAAAAAGCCGCTTGCTGATGGGGGTTTTCACCGTAGCGCATATCCTGCGCTTTGCGGTACTGGGCATTGTAAGTATTTGAGAAGACTTGCGGTTTGTTGTCGCTATTGCGGCCACCAAAATGGTTGGCGATCATGCCGTCATAGGCGGCGGTGTGCTCGAACGCTTGAACCATGAGATTGTAGCGGGTTGGGTAGTCGAGTTGTCCGTTATTGGCGACAAGCGCAGCGCCTACCGCGGTATAGTCAGCGGCATTAACAACCACCGCAACATCACGGTGATTTTTTGCCGCAGATCTGAGCATCGTCGGTCCACCTATATCAATATTCTCCACTGCGGTCGGCAGATCGCACAGCGGATCGGCGACAGTACTGGCAAATGGATAGAGATTGACAACCACTATATCGATCGCCTTCATACCATGTTCGGCCATCACACTATCGTCGATACCGCGACGGCCAAGAATACCGCCATGCACGCGCGGGTGGAGGGTTTTTACGCGGCCGTCCATTATTTCCGGAAAATCGGTATAGTCGGACACTTCAGTGACGGCTATACCCTCGCCACGGAGAAGCTTGAACGTGCCGCCGGTGGACAAAATTTCAATGCCGAGGGACGTCAGAGTCTGGGCAAATTCGATAATCCCAGTTTTGTCAGAAACGCTGATTAGTGCGCGTGAAACCGTTTTCAAGTCGCTCATTGGGTCCTCTTAGGCTAGTTTTATAAAAGATCGTACTGTTTTAATTTCTTTCGGAGCGTAGCCCGATTTACGCCGAGCATTGCGGCAGCTTTACTTTGATTTTGGCGATTATATTTCATCACTGCCGACAGCAACGGCGGTTCGACTTCGGCCATAACAACGGCGTATAGGTCAGTAGTCGTCTGGCCATCTAAGTCCAAAAAATAACGCTCCATGGCGCTTGCGGCGCTGTCGCGTAACGAGCCAGGCGTACGATTGTTCTCGTCTGAGTGGGCCATTAGGCAGCTCTTTCTGGATACTGTAAATCACTATCAAAGTAGCGCTGAACTGCACTACTTTGCGTATCTGCAGTCTGCAACTGGTTAAATTCACGAGTAAAAGATTTGCCGTTAATAGACCGGTTGAGGTACCAGCCAATATGCTTGCGAGCAATGCGCACGCCACTCGATTCACCATAAAATTGGTGCACTGCATTGAGGTGCCTCAGCATGACATTGGCAATTTCACCAATCGATGGCGGCGGCAAGAGACTATTGTGCGCCAAATAATGGTTAATTTGCCGGAAAATCCATGGATTGCCCTGTGCCGCGCGGCCGATCATCACCGCCGCAGCCCCAGTTATTTTGAGGATCTCGCGAGCCTTTTGTGGGCTGCAGATATCTCCGTTGGCAATCACCGGAATGCCTACGGCTGCTACCACTTCAGCTATGGTATCGTACTCTACAGCCCCGACGAAGCGACAAGCGCGCGTGCGCCCGTGGATTGCTAATGCAGCTACGCCGGCATCTTCGGCAATTTTTGCAATAACCAGTGCATTGCGGTTGGCGTAATCCCAACCGGTACGAATTTTTAAGGTGATCGGCACGCTGACCGCGCCGGTGACGGTCTGTAAAATATCTCTGACCAATGCAGGATCTTGCAACAGTGCCGAACCTGCAGCTCGTCGGCAGACCTTTTTAGCGGGGCAGCCCATATTAATATCTATAATTTCTGCGCCTTGCTCGACATTATACTGTGCGGCGTCAGCCATCATATGCGGATTATATCCGGCAATTTGTACTGATCGAGGCGCCGGTTCTGCACCGAATTGCGTGCGCAGACGAGACTTGCGTGTCTGCCATGTGGTCGGGTCAGCCGCGACCATTTCGGACACCACCAAGCCGGCGCCAAGCTCCCTACAAAGACAGCGGAATGGCAAATCTGTCACGCCTGCCATAGGTGCTAAAACTGTTTGATTTGGTATTTTGTAGGGGCCTATTTTGTACAAACTGAGATGCTCGCAAAGAGAAGAAGCTGAAGCGATATAGTAACCCGACAGGGCCTTTATAAAAAGTCGCTATGGGTAAAAAACCGCTCGGTTGCCGCAACATCGACATTTGGGTATTTATTTGGCCGCCTCGTGAACCGTTTAGTCAATGTTTTTGTTCGCGTTCAATTGCGCCCATCCTGCCGATATGATGGGGTCGTCAAAGGTAAAATAGTCCTTGTAGGGTGCACGAACTGCATCGATCTGACTGTCGAGAATTCCAGACAGACAAATCTGACCTGCGCGCGCGGTGATGGCAGTCAATTGCGGCGCGAGTTCGATAAGTGGTGCGGCAAGGATATTTGCTAACGTGCAGTCGGCTGAGAGGCCATGAGGTAGGTCGCAGGGTAAATAGCAATCTAACATCGATTTATGGATCTTGTTGCGCCGAGCATTGTCCTCGGTTGCGAGGAGTGCTTGGGGATCGTTGTCTACAGCGATCACTTTGGTAGCGCCCAGCATTAGTGCCGCAATCCCCAGAATTCCGGAACCACAGCCAAAATCGATGACGGTTTTATTTTCTAGTAGTTGTCTGTCGAGCCATTGTAGACACAAAAAAGTTGTCGGATGACTCCCGGTACCAAACGCAAGTCCCGGATCGAGAGTAACATTTACCGCATCCGGTTGTGGCGGTTGTGCCCAGCTTGGGCATACCCATAACCGGTCGCCACAGCGAACTGGATGAAAATCTTTCTTCCATTCGTTGCACCAATCGCGCTCCTCAATGGGTTGCCAGTGCATTGAAGTGACTGACAATTGCCCGCGCAACTGCGACTCAATCTTTACACAATCGAGTTCAGCACCGAATAGGCCAGTAACAATGCAACGCTCCCACAGTGGTGTTTCACCCACACCGGGTTCTAATATTGGTTGGTCGGCTGCATCTTCGAGCGTCACGGACAGCGCACCGCTGCCCAATAGAGCCCCTTCGATAGTAGCGGTGGAGTCGCGATGACAGGAGATTTTTAATTGTTGCCACAGCATCCAGCCTTACCCTTCTGCGCGTCTCATTACAAGCCGAGCTTTTTCTCGAGATAGTGGATGTTCACGCCGCCTTGCTTAAAGGCTGGGTCGCGAACTAAATCGGCATGTAATTCTATATTGGTTTTGATGCCGTCAATTAGCATTTCATCAAGAGCGTTGGCCATGCGTGATAGTGCTGACGCGCGATCGCTGCCATAGGTAATAATCTTGCCGATCAGTGAGTCGTAGTGAGGAGGCACGACATAGCCGTTGTAAATGTGGGAATCTACGCGCACGCCGTTGCCTCCAGGCGCGTGATACGCACGTATGGTTCCGGGTTGTGGTAAAAATGAGACCGGGTCCTCGGCATTGATTCGACACTCAAAAGCATGTCCACGAAACACAACGTCTTGCTGGGTGATACTCAATGGACGACCACTGGCGATCAAGAGCTGCTCTTTAACGATGTCTATACCAGTAATCATTTCCGATACTGGGTGTTCAACCTGAATTCGCGTATTCATTTCGATGAAATAAAATTCGTTGTCTTGATACAGAAATTCGAAAGTGCCGGCACCCCGATAATTAATCTGGATACAGGCGTTAACGCAGCTTTCGAACACCTGTTGTCGTGCCTCTTCGGGTATGCCCGGCGCTGGTGCTTCCTCTAATACTTTTTGATGGCGACGTTGCAGTGAACAGTCGCGATCGCCAAGATGAATCGCATGACCCTGTCCATCGGACAGAACTTGCACTTCAACATGTCGCGGATTTTGTAAAAACTTCTCCATATAAACGGTGCCATCGCCGAACGCCGCCTGCGCTTCACTTCGAGTAATATTCACCGCCTTGACTAGCGTTTCGGCACTTTCGACAACCCCCATACCACGCCCCCCCCCCCCCGCCGCAGCTTTGGTAATTACTGGAAAGCCAATGCGCTCAGCAGTTTCTCTGAGTATTTTGGGATCGCTGTTGAGTGCGCCATTGGATCCCGGTACGGTTGGCACGCCGGCTTTTTGCATGGCTTGAATAGCCGCAACTTTGTCACCCATAATACGAATGACAGCAGCCGTGGGGCCAATGAAGACAAATCCACTGCGCTCTACGCGCTCGGCAAAATCGGCATTCTCCGCTAAGAAACCATATCCGGGATGAACGCCAGTGGAATTGGTTATTTCCATTGCGCTAATAATTGCTGGAACGTTTAAATAACTCTGGCTCGACGGGTTGGGGCCAATGCAGAGCGCCTCATCTGCGAGTTTGACATGTTTTAAATTGGCATCGATTTTCGAATGAACAGCGACTGTCTTGATACGCAGCTCTTTGCAGGCGCGAAGAATCCTAAGTGCAATTTCGCCACGGTTAGCGATTAATACTTTATCCAGCATGGTTAGCTCCTACTCGCGACTTAAACAATACTGAACATCGGTTGGTCAAACTCTACTGGATCCCCGTCTTCGACCAACACAGCGGCAATAGTTCCACCGCGATCCGACTCGATTTGGTTCATCATTTTCATCGCCTCTACGATACACAATACATCGCCTATGGACACTGTTTGGCCTACATTGACAAATGCGCTTGCGCCCGGTGCGGGCGACGCATAAAAGCTACCCACCATAGGCGAACAAACCATATGCCCCAGGTCTTCGATAGCAGTATCGGTGGGCATTGATACGGGGTTGGCCGCGCTCGCCGGAGATGCCACTATGCTCGGCGCAACAGCGTATTGAGGTGCTACCGCAACCGGAATGCCTCGACTGATACGCACAGATTCCTCGCCCTCGACTATTTCGAGTTCGTTGATATTAGATTCTTCGAGTAGCTCGATGAGTTTTTTTACTTTGCGGATGTCCATGCTAATCTCTCTTAGTCTGTTGCTCTGTTTCGGCGAGTGTCTCGATCGCCGCTCGCAGCGCAAGCTGGTAGCTTAAGCTGCCGAACCCAGTGACGACGCCCATGGCAATATCGGAAAAGTAGGAGTTTTTACGAAACGCTTCACGGCTATAAATGTTTGACAGATGCACTTCGATAAAGGGTATAGCAACCGCTAAAAACGCATCCCTTAGTGCAATGCTGGTATGCGTAAAAGCTCCAGGATTGATAATGACTATGCCGGTGCCGTCGCCAGCGGCCGCATGAATTCGTTCTATAAGGCTATGTTCCGCATTACTCTGCAGCGCACTAAGTTGGTGACCGTCTCGCGCTGCGCTCGCGGTCATCGACGCAACGATATGTTCGAGACTGGTTGCGCCGTAGTGGCTGGGTTCCCGCGATCCCAACAAATTGAGGTTCGGTCCATTTAAAAGCAGAATGTCGGCCATTGGAATCCTTTACGGAAGCTATCGAGGGAAGCAGTCTGCACGAAAATTTATAGACTGTCTATATTTGTTGTTTAAGTCGAAATTTCGACGAATTTAAGCGAATATAGACTATTTTTCTGCTTTTTTGAGTCATTTATGTATATGCAACATACCATAAAGCGACGATCGCAACCGATAGAGGCCTTTGCTACACCAAATCCGGCAATTTCTGCTAAAGTTAAAGAAAATACTTAATTTTGAACATAAATAGTTGCGATCTACGCTCATCGTCGCTTATAAGTATCTTCTAGTAGTTTTTTGAGTCAAGCACCCTGAGAACTTCGTCCGATGTTAAAATTTGATCGAGGATTACCGCTTGTGTGGCTCCCTCAGCGTAGAAGAGGTACAGCGGCACCCCAGTGCGCCCAAAACGGTTGAGTAGCGCTGTGATTTCTGGATCGCTATTAGTCCAATCCCCCTTTAAATAAGTGATTTGGTTCTTCGAAAGTGTCGCGTAAAAGTCCTCTGAACTCAGTGCCATGCGCTCATTGACCAAACAGGTGACGCACCAATCGGCGCTCAGATTGATCAAAACTGCTTTGTTGGCGTCGCGCAAGTTTTCAAGTTTCGTGTCTGAGTAACTATCCCATCGCGGTTCTTCAGAGTTTTTTGTCAATGCTAGTATGGGGGTGGCAATCGCGGCGCTAAGCGCCAGCAGGGCAATCAACTTAGCTGCGCCAAATGACGTTCGCGACGGCAGAGTCCAAAGCCAAGCGCCGATGCTCAAAAAAATCAATCCTATACAGATTGCGGCTACTGTGTCGATGCTGGTTTGTCGGCCGACTACCCAAAGTAACCATACGGCTGTCATCAGCAGAGGAAATGCGAGCGCTTGTTTGAATTGATCCATCCATGGGCCGGGTCTCGGTAGCCTTTCGCGCAACCCTGGTAACCAAGTCAATAGCACAAAGGGAAGTGCCATACCTAGCCCCAGGCAGGCGAATACCAAGAGTGCGATTGCGGTCGGTTGGGTTAGCGTAAAGCCGAGTGCCGGTCCCATAAAGGGCGCAGTGCACGGACTGGCCACGGTGGTCGCCAGTATACCGGTCATAAACGAGGCGCGGTAACTATTACCCTCGGTGGATGCTTGTCCTGATGACATCAACCCCGAGCCTAGTTCGAACACGCCGATAAAGGCTAAGGCCATGCCAAAAAATAAATATATTAGTGCACTAATAAAAATCGGAGATTGTAATTGAAATCCCCATCCGACTGCCTCGCCGCCAGCTCGCAGAAGCAGCATCAGAGAGGCAATTGCAACAAAACTAAGGATCACGCCAGCGCTGTAAACTAAGCCGTGAAGGCGGTTCGCGGTTGCGTTGCCATGGGTGGCAACAAAGCTCATGGCCTTGATCGAAAGCACTGGAAAGACGCACGGCATCAGATTTAAAAGCATGCCCCCGAGCAGCGCAAACACTAGGGTAATCCCAATTGAAAGGGGCTCATCTGTTGTTGATAGTTTCGGTTTAGGTGATCCTTTCCGGATCGATACCAAGCCATTGGCGAGATCGATATCGAATTGTTGTTTGCGCGGCGGATAGCAAAGGCCTGCGTCGGCACAACCCTGTGATTCAATCTCTACTGCAATTGTGCCGTTAGCGCTGCCGGCAGGGATGACGATATTGGCCTGGCGATAATAGACCTCTAGATCGCGGGCAAAATAATCATCCCATTTTAAACTGCCGGCAGGGAGTGAGGGCTCGCCGAGTTGGGTCTCATTATCCAACGCAACAAATTTAAAATTATCCCGATATAAATAGTACTCCGGGGCAATGTCCCATTTGAGAATAAGACTCTCGGACTTACTCGTTACATGCAGTTTAAAAGCATTTTCGACGCTCAAAAAGCGTTTGTTGTTAAGCAGGTTTTCGACACTAGCTTTTTGCTGTAACTTAAATTCGGCGTTTACCGATGGTACCGCGAGCAGTGCGAGGCTGACTAGCAATAAGCTAGCGAACACTTGGCAAAGGTTTTTTATTGGATTGGCGATGTGTGATTACCTCTAAAGGCTCTGTGTTACAGATTCGAAGTTAAGCGCTCAGAGCGCAGAACTCTTGGATGGCAGGCAGTCGGTCTCTTCCACGACCTGCGGCTACCGCCTATGCTTTTGACGTCCAATAGTTTGCCTAGATTTGCCCGGCAGGATACCTTTAGTCTGTGCAGAGTGTTGACCGATCAAAACCCCGTCACAGTATACGATATTAGCGGCTCCTGTGGTTTTACTCAGGTGATCGTGGCGTTAGCATGGGCGCGCTGCGCTGGCAGCCCCAGCGCCGAGATCAAGGCCGACGAATTCCCCGTGTGGTATCATTAAGCTATAGGAGTAAAAGTGGTGAGATTTTTGTGTGTCGGCCTGTGGTTATTTTTGTACACCCCCTGCGATCCGGTCGCAGCAGCATCCGACAGATTACAGACATTGCAAATTTCGCAGGCCTACCTTCGGCAGATGCCCCCCGGCCAAAGCGTTACCTCGGCATATCTGGTACTCTCAAACCGCGGCGACGCCGTCTGTACTCTCGTAGACGCGGTTATTGACCTTGCCGATCGCATTGAGTTCCATCGTCACACTTATGTCGACGGCGTAATGCGGATGCGGCGCGTCGATCAGTTGCTTGTTGCGCCTGGAGAGGACCTGATTTTTCAACCGGGTGGATTACATATGATGGTTTTTAATCCTGATCGCATCGCCCTGAAAAAACGCCCTGCGAAATTAACGTTGCGAACATTGAATTGTGGGGAGGTGGTTACTGCGATACCACTGCGTCACCGATCGAAAAAAACAACTGGCTGGAGGAACAAGTGAAACTACCCAACTGGCCGTTACCAAATTGGCTTACTGGTAACCGGCGATCGAATCATGATGTTGCGAATGCTAACCATTGGAGCGCTGGCCGATACGGGGCTCTGCTCAGTGCGATTGGCCTGTTTTTTTTGCTTGGCATAGGGATTTACTGGAGTGTTGAACCTGATTTTATCGATACCGCTGATCCAGTTGGCGAGCTGGCTCCCGGAGCCGTGACGGTAAACTCTTTAATTGATGTAATCGATTTGTTGCTGAACAAACCCGGTGGCTACCTCAGCAACGATGTCATGCCACCTGCGATTTGGCTAGATAATATACCGAGCTGGGAGTTTGGCGTTTTGGTGCAGATCAGAGATCTGTCGAAAGCCTTGCGCGAGTCATTCAGTCGCTCTCAATCACAGTCCTCAGAGGATCGCGATTTAGCCCTTGCCGAGTCGCGTTTTAATGTCGACCACACAAGTTGGGCGGTACCGTGGCCGGAGAGAGAGTATTCTGACGGACGAGATTTTTTAGCCGCCTATGGCGCGCGATTGGGTGATGATGTCACTCAGGACGGTGAGTTTTTCGCGCGCGCAGACAACCTGCGTTACTGGTTATCCACAGTTGAGACTCGTTTGGGAAGTTTGTCGCAGCGGCTGTCGGCAAGTGTTGGGCAGCGGCGCATTAATGGCCTGCCCAGCGTTACAAGCCGCACACTAAAGAGTGCCCAGAGGACTATTAAAACGCCTTGGTTACAAGTCGATAACGTCTTTTATGAAGCTCGTGGAACCACTTGGGCGCTACTCCAATTTTTGCGCGCTGTACAGCAAGATTTTGCCGATGTCTTAGAAAAAAAGAACGCCAGCATTGGGCTCCAGCAAATTATTCGCGAACTAGAGATGAGCCAGCAGCCGGTGAACGCACCGATGATTGTCAACGGCCGAGGCTTTGGTCTGTTTGCCAATCATTCATTGGTAATGGCTTCGTACATCAGTCGCGCGAATGCGGCATTGATCGATCTTCGAGAACTTCTCTCGCGGGGTTGAACACTTACATGGGACGAAGTAGTGGGTGTTTTAGCTTATGTAGGTTTGTATGCCACTGCGCGTGCTTAACAGTACAGTAGTGGCCGGTTTGATAGCGAATAATCCGTTGGTAACCACTCCGGTAATCTGATTGACCGCGCGCTCCAAAGATCCATCTGCCGCAATCGGGCAGAGGTCATGTACATCGATAATGACGTTGCCATTATCAGTGACCACACCATGCCTCCATACCGGATCACCACCGAGTTTAAATAATTCCCGAGCCACATAACTTCTCGCCATCGGAATAACTTCTACCGGCAGTGGAAACTTACCGAGATGTTCCACCCATTTCGATTGATCGGCGATACAGACAAATTCACGCGCCACCGCAGCGACGATTTTTTCGCGGGTTAAAGCCGCGCCGCCGCCCTTAATTAATTGCAGTTGCGGGTTGATTTCATCGGCACCGTCGACATAGAGAGTAATCTCCGCGACGCTGTTGAGTTCGAAAACCGGCACGCCAAGACCTTTTAAGCGCTGCTCGGAGGCGCTTGAGCTGGCAACTGTGCCAGAAAACTTATGTCGATGAGCAGCGATTGCGTCGATAAAGAAGTTGGCGGTCGAACCGGTACCTATACCGACCACACTATCGTTATCGATGCGCGTCAAACTATATTCTACGGCGGCATTTGCGACGGCTCTTTTTAGTTGGTCTTTGTCCACATTAACCTCTTGTTATGCCACTGGGATTTGTATGATAGTTACAATTATACGGTGAACCGATTAATAAGCCAGAATCAATCTGCTAAGCGCTGGTGTTGTTGTCGAGATCAACTTACCATTGCCGCCACTAAAGAGAGGGAACCGCAAAAGTGCACGATTACATCGACAAAATACGCAAATCGCAGATCTATGATCTGGCGATTGAGACTCCGATCACACCGGCGCCGCTGTTGTCGCAGCGCCTCGATAATACTATTCTCCTCAAGCGCGAGGATCTGCAGCCGGTGTTTTCTTTTAAAGTGCGCGGTGCATACAATAAATTACTACACCTATCAGCGGCACAGCGCGAGCGCGGTGTGATCGCCGCATCGGCCGGAAATCATGCACAAGGCGTAGCCATGGCGGCTGATAAGATGGGTATTCAAGCGACTATCGTGATGCCTAAAACTACTCCGCATATAAAAGTCGATGCTGTTCGCGCACTCGGCGCAGAGGTGGTATTAATCGGGGATAGTTACGATGCCGCGGCTGCGCATGCCAAGATTCTGGTCGATGAGCGCGATTTAGTCTACATCCATCCGTTCGACGACCCCGAGGTAATTGTTGGACAGGGCACTATTGGTATGGAAATTCATCGCCAATTGTCGTCGCCACTCGACGCTATTTTTATCGCGGTTGGCGGCGGCGGATTGTGTGCCGGGATTGCCGTTTATCTTAAACATATGTGGCCCGAGATAAAAATCATCGCCGTCGAGTCGGACGATGCTGCAAGTTTGCAGGCCGCCTTGAACAGCGGTCAACCAGTGAGATTACCACAGGTGGGAATTTTCGCCGATGGCACAGCTGTGGCTCGAGTTGGAGATCATACCTTCGCGATATTAAAAGACCTAGTAGACAGCGTGGTAACCGTCAGCACAGACGAAATCTGTGCTGCAATTAAAGATACGTTTAATGAAACTCGCGCGATTTGCGAGCCCTCCGGTGCTATGGGTTTGGCAGGGCTAAAAAAGTATGTGGCACAAACAGGCATTAGGGGACAGTCTCTCCTGACGGTTCAATGCGGCGCAAACATCGATTTTGACCGCTTGCGCTACATCTCTGAGCGCACTCAGACCGGTGAAAAGCGCGAGGCGATATTGGCAGTTGTTATCGACGAGCGGCCAGGTAGTTTTAAAGCGTTTTGCACGGCGCTCGAGCAGCGCAACATCTCCGAGTTTAACTATCGTTACAGTAGCGACAGCGCAGCACAAATTTTTGTCGGTTTGCAGGTGAGCGGCGAGCGCGATCGCCATGCACTGGTGGTAGATTTATCTGATAAGGGTTATATCGCCGAGGACCTTACCGATAACGAGATGGCGAAGTTACACATACGCCATATGGTAGGAGGACGGTCGCCGCGGGTCGGTGAAGAACAGATTTACCGATTCGACTTTCCCGAGCGACCGGGGGCGCTACTAAACTTCCTTAACCTACTCGGCGACAGGTGGAATATCTCGATGTTCCACTATCGCAACCACGGCTCCGCTTTTGGTCGTGTTTTGGTTGGATTACAGGCTAGCGCTGCGGAGCAAGCGGTTATTGGTACATTCCTCGATACGCTGGATTATCGTTACGTCGATGAAACTGATAATCCATCCTATCGCTTATTCTTAGGCAGTAGCGACTAGTTAGCCTCAGGTGATAAGAGGTCCGCAATGCAACGAATTTGAATAGCTTCAATACCGGCGCCCGCGAGCGCGTCGGAGATTACGACTACGCGATCTTCGAGGGTGAATTCGTCTCTCAAGAGCATAATAGCTGCAGCGCTTGCCAAGGTTTTTTCAGGATCAGAACTAAACTTGATTCGGTAGCTCAAGACGTTCCGATTTAGGACGAGTTGCCGACGCGTTCGACTGTCGTTAGTAAAGGCGCAAATAATCGATTTTTGTGGGTGGCAATTGGTAACCCAGTTAGCCATACGGCCTCGCCGCGTAGGTACAATAATCGCTTTAGCTGAGATTGATTCGGCTAGGTTGACGGCGGCGCGAGCTATATGCTGTTTATCGTCTTCGAGGGCTAGTTTGTCGGTGAATTGTAAGCCGCCACTACTCTCGGTCGAGCGAGCGATACGATCGAGTATCTCGACGCACTTAATCGGGTGCTTGCCAATCGTAGTCTCGCCCGACAGCATAATAGCGTCAGCCTCCTCGTATACAGCATTGGCAACATCTGTGACTTCAGCCCTAGTCGGGATGGGGTTTTCAATCATCGATTCGAGCATGTGGGTAGCGACGATAACGCGCTTACCCATCTCCGCGCAGGTGCGAATAATGCGCCGTTGAATTCGCGGTAGAATCTCCAGGCGAATTTCTGCACCGAGATCGCCGCGTGCCACCATGATACCATCCGCAGCTGCCGTTATTTCAACCATATTGGTAATCGCTTCTTGGTCTTCCAGTTTGGCGATAATCTTAATTTTGTCGGCCTTAGGGCCAAGTAATTCTCGCAGTTCAGCGATATCGCTGGCTTTTCGGACGAACGACAGAGCGATAAAGTCGACCTCTTGCGAAATTGCGAATTCAACATCGCGACGATCTTTTTGTGTGATTGCTGGGAGATTGACGCGAATGCCGGGAAGATTAACGTGCCGTTTACTCTTCAATAGACCACCATCTATGACCCTGCACTGCATAGTGCGCTGTTCTTTACTGAGCACTTGAAGATTGATCAGCCCGTTGTCGACCGTAATAATATCGCCGATAGCCATATCGTTGATTAGATCTTCGTAGTTGACCTGAATTGAAGACGCTTCGACATCCCCGGCACCGCGTGCGACAATCGAGATTTGATCACCGGCTTTCAGGTGCAAGTCTTCCGCGCGGTCGCCGGTACGGATTTCTGGACCCTGAGTGTCCAGTAAGATGGCAATTGGGTGATTGAGCTTTTTGTTGAGCGTTTGGATTGCCTTGATAACGGCTGCATGGGAGGCGTGGTTACCGTGCGACATGTTCAACCGCGCCACATTCATACCCGCTTTGGCGAGTTTTTCCAGCATATCAAAGGACTCAGTAGCCGGTCCAATGGTGCAGATTATCTTGGTCTTACGCATATCAACTCACTGTCAGTCACAATCATATTAAGTTTTATATCCCAAGGTTGTGCAGCGATCTCTCGGCATTCTTGGCAGTCGTGGGCGAGTCCTACTAGCACTGGGCCTCCGGCTTTTGCGGTTGGCACACCGGCGAGCATCCTATCGTAGTAGCCACCGCCCATGCCGAGTCGATTACCGCTTCGGTCAAAACCTACCAATGGCAGTAAAATCACTGCCATACTAGATGCGGGTTCGCTCCGAGAGCGACCCATTGCGGGTTCTGGAATGCCAAAACAATTAGCCACTAGCGGGGTCTGGCTGCCGATCTCGGCGAATGTCATAGTCTTTGAGTAATCTTGCGCTAAACGCGGTAAAAACCATAGCTTAGAGCTGTCTGAACAGCGCTCGCGCAGGATATTTGGGTCGAGTTCACCGTCACTTTTCCAGTAATATGCTACGCGCTGCGCCGTTCGAAAAAAATCCTCTTGCAACAGTCGATGGGCAACTCTTTGGGCAGCTATCTGCTG
>JAPKCN010000023.1 GCA_028822945.1 Porticoccaceae bacterium
CAAAATCGATTGTAGCAACCATCTTAGCGTCGTGTTAAGTCGGATAACAACTGCTATCCAAGTCTGTTGGAACGGTTTTAAACGTGCCGATAGCAAACCTACTTAGCGCCAGCGCTATGTAAAGTAAACAGATCTTCGTCACTTTTACCTCCATGTGATATATAAAAGCCGCCGCGATACAAGTGGCATCCCACCATCTATGCTTAAGGATAGATCAGTTTTGCAGTAGCCATCGAGAACACGACTGCAATCTTTAAGAGTCGATTTGGTCACCGGCAATCAACGCACTCTGTATTTACAAACATTTAATTTACAGTCTATTTTTAATATGCGCACAAAAAAATTTAAAAGCGTGCAGTAACTACATTCTTGCTTACCGTTGTCTAATAAAACTGTAAAGCCCACCAGCAAGCTGTTTTTCCCATTATATTTTAAAGGATGTCAGTATGACAAAGACAATAAAAGTGGCCCTCGCCGGCTCATTGAACATCGCATTAAATCTCGCGATGTTTTTAACAGTGACTCAAGCCGACGGCAGTAGCGACAAGTCACATAGTAAAGATAGTAGCAATCTGCCGTGAAACTATATAAGTGTCGCGTATTCCAAAGGCGAATAAGAGAACTTCGACACTGATGGATACGGGCTAAATAGCCGCTTCGCGGTGGGCGATCAATTTTAACTTTTTGCCTTTTATTAAAAGCATGATGTAAATACCGAGGTCGACTTAATATACGCCAGCGTTAAATTACTCAGCGTCGGCTTAAGTTTTCAGGTGCCAATCGACAGCACTGCCGACTTAATCGTCGAAGTCAACTGTTTAGATATCAAGGGGTCTGCTCAAGAGTTCATATATAGCGATGCACTGAATAGCTGCGGGCTGTAAGTGGGGGAGTGCGCACAATGAACACCGACACGGTTAAGCTAGGTATAGGCGCTGAACGGTTCGACCTTGGCTGCGATAGTCAGAGTCGCTTATATTTGAGTGCTGAGCATTATGTGTCCAACACATTTTCGTTGAGTGCAAACTACTGAAAGGCCACCAGGGGTTTTAGTGCGCTAACAGTGAATGCCCTCTACAACTTCTAAACCAGAGAACTTCTGCGCCGCGGATGGCCTTACCGACGGCCCAGACCCAATCGAATAACACTAATCAATTGCTACCGATTACTCGGTTCTCTGACGCAGCGTCCCCATCGCTGTCCACAAAGATATTCGCCTCAGGCAATCTTCGCCACCAATTCGCCACTTTGGTAGCGTGCGGTCATAGCCTCGAGTGACTGCACGCGAATGTCGGCCGCCTGACCGGCGGCGCCAAACGACTGGTAGCGCGAGCTGCTAATCTGTTGCATTGCGATAATGGATTGCTTTAGATAAGCCCGAGGATCAAAATCGGCCGGGTTTTCAGCCAGATAGCGACGAATTGCTCCGGTCGATGCGAGTCTTAGATCGGTATCGATGTTAATTTTGCGCACGCCGTGTTTAATGCCCTCACAAATCTGTGCGACCGGCACACCGTAGGTCTCGGGAATATCCCCGCCGTACTGATTAATTACCGCGAGCCAGTCCTGCGGCACAGACGAAGAGCCGTGCATCACCAAGTGGGTATTGGGAATCCGCCGATGAATTTCTTTAATCCGATCGATCGCCAAGATGTCGCCCGTCGGCGGGCGGCTAAATTTATACGCGCCATGGGACGTACCGCATGCTATGGCTAGGGCATCGACGTCGGTTTTGGCGACAAAATCCGCCGCCTCCTCCGGATCGGTCAACATCTGCTCCATCGAGAGTATCCCCTCCGCACCAACGCCGTCCTCCTCGCCAGCCTGTCCGGTTTCGAGTGAGCCCAGACAACCCAACTCGCCCTCTACAGACACACCACAGGCATGCGCCAGATCAACAGTCGCGCGGGTCACCGTCACATTGTACTCGTAGCTAGAGGGCGTTTTACCGTCTTCTTCGAGAGACCCATCCATCATAACTGACGAAAATCCTAGTTGTATCGAGCGCTGACAGACCGCTGCACTGGTACCATGGTCTTGATGCATACACACCGGAATATGCGGCCACTCTTCGATCGCCGCTTGAATGAGATGACGTAAAAACGGTGCGCCAGCATATTTCCGAGCACCTGCCGAAGCCTGCACGATGACCGGGCTATCAGTCTCATCGGCGGCCATCATAATGGCCCGCATCTGCTCCAAGTTATTGACGTTAAAAGCTGGCACACCATAATTGTGTTGCGCCGCATGGTCGAGTAGTTGTCGCAGTGAAATCAGTGCCATAAGTCGCGCTCCAGTAAGTATTTAAACATCAACCGACGCCTCTATAGCTCGGTTTACAAGGACTTCAACAGCGGGTAGTGATTTACCCTCGACGTACTCCAAAAACGCGCCACCGCCGGTCGAAATATAAGAGATCTGTTCGCTGACAGCATACTTTTCTACCGCGGCGAGGGTATCGCCACCGCCAGCGATAGAAAATCCTCGACTGCGGCCAATTGCCTCAGCCAGTCTCTGAGTGCCCTGACCAAACTGATCAAATTCAAAAACGCCAAGCGGCCCATTCCAGATTATTGTGCCCATCTCGGCGATAAGTTTTTCAATAGCACTTGCCGATTGTGGACCAATATCAAGAATCATCTCATCTGGCAGTACGTGATCAACAGATTTAACCACTGCGGGACTACTTTTTGTAAACTCGCGACCAACCAAGACATCGGTCGGCAACGGGATGTTAGTTTTTTTCATCAGCGCCTGCGCTGCGGGTATCAGGTCAATCTCGCAAAGTGACTTACCCACCGGTTTGCCGGCGGCCGCCAAAAACGTATTGGCAATGCCGCCACCAACGATAAGTTGGTCGACCCGATTGGCGAGTGTTTTCAGCACCAATAATTTAGTCGACACCTTGGAGCCGCCAACAATTGCCGCCACCGGCGCCTGGGGATTGGACAGCGCACGCGCTAAAGCGGTTAGCTCGGTTACTAATAATGGCCCGGCACAAGCCAGAGGGGCGCAGTCCGCAACACCATGTGTTGACGCCTGCGCGCGATGCGCTGTGCCAAAGGCGTCCATCACATAAATATCGCACAGCCCTGCATAGGCTTTCGCCAAGGTCTCGTCATTAGCTTTTTCGCCACGGTTAAAACGTACATTTTCCAATAACACGACCTCGCCGGCGGCAACCTCCAATCCATGCCGCCAATCGGCAATCAAGCGAACCGGCGATCCAAGTAGGTCGGCGAGACATTTGGCCACTGGCTGCAACGAGTATTCGGGGGTACTCTGGCCCTCGGCTGGTCTCCCGAGGTGCGACATCAAAATTACTTTGGCATGGGCCTCGACCGCGTGACGCACTGTCGGCAATACCGCGCGAATGCGCGCGTCGCTGGCAACGTGGCCTGCATGCATTGGCACATTTAAATCCTCGCGAATAAGCACGCGTTTGTAAGCTAGATCCTGATCCAGCATAAGGAGCATTTTCATAGCCTCAGAGGCGCCTGCTGCCGGCTACTGGTTGGCAATTTAAACCAGCAAAGCAAGGTATCCAACATGCGATTAGCATAGCCCCACTCGTTGTCAAACCAAACCAGCACCTTAGCGAGGGTCTGTTGACTCACTCGAGTCTGACTCGCGTCTACGATTCCGCTGCGCGGATCATGATTAAAATCACAGGACGCTAAAGGCTCCTCCGTATAACCTAAAATACCCTGCAAAGCGTTAGCGGATGCGCGCTGTAAACAACTATTAACGGAGGTCACATCGACCTGTGCCTCGAGCATGACTGACAGGTCGATCACCGATACATTGATTGTTGGAACGCGCATTGCCTGTGCTTGAAAGCGGCCGGTTAAATGTGGTAACAAACGATCAATACCGAGCGCTAAACCTGTTTCAACCGGAATGATCGACTGCATCGCGGCGCGCGTTTTCCGCAAATCGGTATGGTGATAGGCGTCTATAACCGGTTGATCGTTCATAGCCGAGTGGATAGTGGTAATCACACCACCGGTGACGCCAAAGGCGTCATCGAGTATTTGGATAACCGGAACGACAGCGTTGGTAGAGCAAGAAGCACTTGATATCACCCGTTCACTGCCGGTTAATTGCTGGTGATTAATCCCAAATACCACCGTAGCGTCTACATCGGATTCGGCTGGCTGCGAAAATAACACTCGGTTAGCGCCGCTATGTAAGTGTTTTTCAGCGGTGCTGCGATCAGTGTAGGCTCCGCTGCACTCAAGAACCACGTCTACACTCAATGCCCGCCAAGGTAAATCCTCAATGGCATCGCCTGGGTATAGATCGATCGCATCGCCGTTGATAATCAACTGCCCTTGCTCGAGCTCAACGCTTCCAGGAAAGCGTCCATGGGTCGAGTCATAGCGCGTCAAATGAGCTATTGTAAGGGCATCCGCCGGTTCGTTGATGGCCACAATTTGTAGTAAGCCTCGGGCACCAGATTCGTAAACCGCGCGCAGCAACGAGCGACCAATGCGTCCATACCCGTTGATGGCGACTCGCAGCACTAGGTAATAACCTCGAGTAGACGATCAATAACATTGTCTACCGTGAAGCCAAATTCCTGCATTAACACAGCGCCTGGAGCGGACTCGCCAAAGCTTTGCATACCGACGACGCGGCCATCTAAACCGACATATTTATACCAATAATCGGCGTGCAATGCCTCAACCGCAACCCGAGCGCGCACAGCGTTCGGCAGCACCGAATAACGGTATTCCCGATCCTGCGCATCAAACAGCTCGGCACACGGCATCGACACCACGCGCACTTCAATACCGCGCTCGGCGAGTTGCACCGCAGCCTGCATCGCCAGTTCCACCTCTGAGCCGGTAGCAATCACTAGCGCTTGCGGCGCTGGACAGTCCCTCAGAATATAACCGCCCCGCTGAATTGCACTGACTTGTTCTTTGCTGCGCGTCATTGGCGCCAATCCCTGGCGACTAAATACCAGCGCACTAGGACCATCGTTGCGCTGTAGAGCACTCTTCCAACAGACCGCTGATTCGACGGTATCGCAAGGTCGCCAAGTATGTAGATTAGGCGTGGCACGCAAGGCACTGAGCTGCTCTATCGGTTGGTGCGTTGGCCCATCCTCACCCAAGCCAATAGAATCGTGAGTATAGACAAAAATACTCTGGATTTTCATCAACGCAGCCATGCGTACAGCATTCCGCGCATATTCCATAAACATTAAAAACGTCGCGCCGTAGTTAACAAAACCGCCATGCAATGCGATGCCATTCATGATCGCACTCATACCAAACTCGCGCACGCCATAGTAAATGTAATTGCCGCCGGCATCGTCGCCACTAATCGGCCGCGAACCGGACCACAGAGTCAAGTTCGACCCGGCCAGATCTGCCGAACCACCGAGTAACTCAGGTAACAGAGGCCCATAAGCATTGAGACTGTTTTGCGATGCCTTGCGCGACGCAATCTTCTCCATTGATGCCTGACAATCCTCGATATAGGCATCGGCTGCCGCGTCGAATTCGGCTGGTAAATCACCTGCCATGCGTCGTTCAAATTCTGCACTCAAGTCGGGGTGGGCCGCTCTGTATCGCTTTAAACCCTCGGTCCAAGTTGCTTGCGTTTGGGCACCACGGGCATCCGCGTTCCAACCGGCATAATGATCTCGAGGAATTTCAAAAGGCGCATGCGCCCAACCCAATTGCTTGCGAGCCAAGGCGACTTCGTCAGCCCCAAGAGGTGCACCATGGCAATCCTCCTTACCTTGTTTATTGGGTGAGCCAAAGCCAATAATAGTCTTGCAGCATATCAATGTCGGTCTATTAATCTCGGCGCGCGCCGTCTCGATAGCGGACAGCAACGCTTGGCTGTCATGTCCGTCCACCGCTGGTATCACCTGCCAGCCATAGGCGGCAAATCGACCCGCGGTATCGTCACTGAACCAGGCCTCGACCTCGCCATCGATAGAAATACCGTTGTCGTCATAAAAAGCGATCAATTTCCCCAACTTGAGCGTTCCAGCAAGCGAGCAAACCTCGTGGGATATACCTTCCATTAAGCACCCGTCTCCCAAAAATGCGTACGTCTGATGATCGACGATGGCGTGCCCAGGGCGATTAAATTGTGCGGCGAGGGTTGCCTCGGCTAGCGCCATACCAACCGCATTAGCGATGCCCTGCCCGAGAGGTCCGGTGGTCGTCTCAACACCTGGAGCATAACCATATTCGGGGTGTCCGGGGGTCTTTGAATGCAATTGCCGAAAATTTTTCAAATCGTCGATCGATAGCGCATAACCACTCAAATGCAAGAGCGCGTAAAGAAGCATAGAACCGTGGCCATTTGATAGCACAAAGCGGTCTCTATTGACCCAATTAGGATCCTGGGGATTATGCTGCAAGTGGTCATTCCAAAGTACTTCGGCAATGTCTGCCATGCCCATTGGGGCTCCGGGATGTCCACTGTTGGCGCGCTGGACAGCGTCCATACTTAGGGCTCTTATAGCGTTGGCGAGGTCTCTACGAGAGGCCATAGACAGGTACTCCAAATGAGTCGGGATAAGCTCGGTATTGTCGCTCAGACGGTCTTGCCAGTAAACCAATAATCGCTGCTGGGAAGTTATAATGCCAACCACAAAATTTCGGTAACAATGACTTAAAGCCTGCACGCCACTTATATTCAAATATTTTGATATAATAATTTAGGCGTGCTAACATTACAGCATGCAAAATTTTGATCTAACCCTTGACGATAACTCCTCGACCGCACCCATAACCTTACTCTGCAAGGCGGCGGGAGATGCACTTCGCATGCAGATTCTAAGGGTGTTACAACAAAATTCCTACGGGGTACTGGAGCTCTGCCAAGTCTTCAACATTCGCCAATCGGCGATGAGTCACCACCTTAAAATTCTCACCCATGCAGGGCTAGTATCCAAACGCCGCGAGGGGACAACACTTTTCTATCGACGCAACTTAGGCAATCCACGCAGCGACTTACAAGAGCTCCAGACGACTCTCTTTCGAAGCCTCGACCAACTTTTATTGAACGATAAGATCACCGCTCAGGTCAGCCAAATTAACGACGAGAGATCCGCGGCATCGGTAGCATTTTTTAACTCTAACGCAACGCGCTTTGAGGCCAACCAAGATCTTATCGCAAGCTGGTCTGACTATGGTGATGGCGTGGAGAACTTTCTTGACGCCAACCTCGCAAGTACCTCGGTAGCAATTGAAATCGGTCCAGGTTATGGGCAATTTCTCGGTAAATTATCAACATCCTTTGAGCGAGTGATCGCACTCGACAACTCGGCCGAAATGCTCGAGCAATGCCGCCAACGCGCCGCATTGCAAAACCTACCAAATATCCAGTTTGTGCACGGTGATCCCCGACGGGCCAGAAGCCTGAAGCTGCGAGCCGACTGCGTGTCACTCAACATGGTACTCCACCACAACCCGGTGCCGGCGGAGATAATTTCCGATTGCGCGGCCCTCCTGAACGCCGGTGGGATGCTGCTTATTACCGACCTCTGCGACCACAATCAGCAGTGGACTCGAGAGTCCTGCGGCGACCTATGGCTCGGCTTCGAACCAGAACAGTTGGCACAGTGGGCCACTAGTGTCGGGCTCATCGAGGGTAGTAGTTTGTATTTAGCTCAGCGCAATGGTTTTAGGGTGCAATTGCGCCACTTTGCCAAGCCACTCGCGATGCCGGCAAACAATATTTCTGAACTACTCTTAAAAACATAAGGACGTGTAATGTCGAGCTACAATATTTTTACCTCTGAATCAGTTTCAGAGGGCCATCCAGACAAGATGGCGGATCAAATTTCCGATGCGGTACTCGACGCTATTATCAGCGATGACAAACACGCCCGTGTGGCAGTCGAGACGCTGGTGAAAACCGGTATGGTTGTAATCGCAGGCGAAGTACGCACTGACACCTACGTAGATTTAGAACAAATCGTCAGGGGCGTTATTAATGATATAGGTTACAACCATTCCGAACTCGGCTTTGACGGCAATTCTTGTGCGGTACTAAACGCCATCGGTAAGCAGTCCCCCAATATCGCAGTCGGTGTCGATGCCTACGGCGATAAAGATATTGGAGCCGGCGATCAAGGACTGATGTTCGGCTACGCCAGCAATGAAACCTCTGCGTTGATGCCAGCGCCGATTCATTACGCTCACCGCCTTATGGAGCGTCAGGCGAAACTACGTAAAGACGGCACATTACCCTGGTTGCGGCCAGACGCAAAAAGTCAAGTCACTCTGCGCTATGTCGATGGTATTCCTGTAGCGGTAGACGCTGTCGTGTTATCGACTCAGCACGCTGGATCGATTTCCCTCGAGGATTTACAAGCTGCGGTAAAAGAAATGATTATCGCTGAAGTTATGCCAACAGAATGGCTTCACGACGATACTCAATATCATATAAACCCAACAGGCAAGTTCGAAATCGGCGGGCCAATGGGCGATTGTGGATTGACTGGAAGGAAAATTATTGTCGATACTTACGGCGGTATGGCACATCACGGTGGCGGCGCATTTTCCGGCAAGGATCCGACAAAAGTTGATCGATCGGCGGCTTATGCGGGGCGCTACGTAGCGAAAAATGTCGTTGCCGCGGGCTTGGCAGACCGCTGTGAAATTCAAATATCCTATGCGATTGGAGTATCCGAACCGACATCCATTAGTATCGATACATTCGGTACAGGTAAGCTCTCAAACGACGAAATTACCACGCTGGTTCGCGAGCACTTTGACCTTCGACCACGCGGGTTAATTGAAATGCTAGACCTGCGCCGCCCAATCTACCGAGCGACAGCAACCTATGGCCACTTTGGCCGCGAACTGGAAGACTTTACTTGGGAAAAGACCGATCGAGCAGAGGCCTTAAAAAAAGCTCTATAAAACATCTCAAATAACTAACAACGCGTACTGACACATAACGTTAAACAGCAACGAAAGGAAATGCCATGAGTGCCAATGTTCAACCCATTCAAAAAACCGCGAGCGGTCCAGACTATAAAGTAGCCGATATCGAACTAGCCGAGTTTGGACGCAAAGAAATATCAATTGCCGAATCAGAAATGCCGGCTCTGATGGCGTTGCGTGAAAAACATCGCGACCTCCAGCCACTCGCGGAGGCGCGAATTCTCGGTTGTATCCACATGACTATTCAAACTGCAGTCCTAATACAGACGCTCGAAGTGCTCGGCGCTCAAGTGCGCTGGACGTCATGCAATATTTTTTCTACTCAAGACCACGCGGCCGCTGCAGTCGCCGCAAATGGCACGCCCGTATTCGCCTGGAAAGGTGAAACCGAAGAGGAGTACGAATGGTGCCTTGAGCAACAGATTCTCAAAGATGGCGTTCCCTGGAATGCCAATATGATACTCGATGACGGGGGCGATCTTACCGCCATGCTGCACCGTAGTTATCCGCAAGTACTGGAGTTTGTGCATGGCGTTACCGAGGAAACCACGACCGGAGTTCTGCGTCTGTACGAGATGCTCGAAAAGGGCGAATTAAAGATTCCGGCTATTAATGTCAATGACTCGGTCACTAAATCCAAAAACGATAACAAATATGGATGTCGACACAGTCTTAACGATGCTGTAAAGCGTGCCACGGATCATCTCTTGGCGGGCAAGAAAGCGCTGGTAGTTGGCTACGGAGACGTCGGTAAGGGCTCGGCGCAATCACTTCGCCAAGAGGGTATGATCGTCAAAGTAACCGAGATAGATCCGATCTGCGCTATGCAGGCGTGTATGGATGGCTATGAAGTTGTATCAACTTACACCGACGGCGATAGTAATCGTGGAATTAATGCCGAGCTATTGGCACATACTGATCTTTTGGTCACCAGCACCGGCAATTTCAATGTCTGTGGTGGCGAGATCCTCGGCGCCTTAAAATCTGGCTGTGTAGTGTGCAATATCGGCCACTTCGACAATGAAATAGACACCGAGTACATGCGACGTAATTGGCGATGGGAGGAGATTAAACCCCAAGTGCACAAAGTCTATCGCGAGACCGACAGTGCCGACCATTTGCTTTTACTGGCCGAGGGACGACTGGTCAACCTCGGTAACGCGACCGGTCATCCGAGCCGTATTATGGATGGCTCATTTGCTAACCAAGTGCTCGCGCAAATGGACCTGTTCGGTAAGCGTTTCGCCGATCAAAGTGCTGATATTCAAGCTGAAATGTTGCGCGTAGAAGTATTGCCCAAGCACCTAGACGAAGAGGTAGCCGCGCATATGGTGCGTGGTTTTGGCGGTGTCATCACTAAATTAACCCAAGCGCAGGCCGACTACATTAAGGTCTCGATTGATGGTCCATTCAAAAACGACAGCTACAAATACTAAGGGGCTAATAAAGTTACTATATAGGGTTTTTTAATGTCCGATGGAGCGCATTTAAGTTTTGAGTTTTTTTCAGTCAAAAGTGACCTAGGGCGGCAGAATGTAGCCGCCATGTGTCGGCAGCTTGACCGCTACAAACCAGCTTTTTACTCGGTAACTTACGGTGCTGGGGGGTCGACACGAACTTCAACTCAAAAATTGGTGATGGCAATTCAAAACGAGGGATATACTGCGGCGCCTCACCTGTCTTTTGGTGGCGACAGCGCCGATGCGCTGGTCGATTTGCTCGACCTTTACCGAAGTGCGGGCGTTTACAACGTTGTGGCACTCCGCGGCGACCTGCCCTCGGGCGTCGCCGGCATTGGCAAATTAACGCATGCCAATGAACTAGTCTCGTTGATCCGTGATTCATTCGGCGATCATTTCGACATTTCAGTGGCCGCCTACCCAGAAATCCACCCCGAGGCAGAGAGTTATGATAAAGATGTGTATTGGTTGGGAGAAAAATTCCGCGCCGGTGCCAACCGGGCTATTACGCAGTATTTTTATAACGCCGATGGGTATTTTAGATTTCTCGATGAGGCCGCCAAACAAGGAATCGAAGCGCCGATTGTTCCCGGAATCATGCCGTTGACTAACTACCAGAATCTCCTCCGGTTCTCTGAAAACTGCGGTGCCGAAATTCCCCGTTGGCTGCGCTGGCAACTAAAGCAGCGCAGTAAAGATAGAGCTGACCTCGTCAAGTTTGGTATCGATGTAGTCACTGAACTGTGCAACAAATTACTAACCGGAGGCGCGCCTGGATTGCATTTTTATAGTATGAATAACATTACCGTAGTCGATGCTTTGTGCAAAAATATTGATCTCGCCCCAAGGCCCGAGTAGATCGACATGCGAATTCCGCGACTCTATGTAAATCGACAACTGGGGATCGGCGTGGCCACTAATTTAGACGATCAAGAGGCCCGTTATATGCGATCGGTGTTGCGCTTAAAAGAGGGCGACCCAGTCGTGGTATTTAACGGTCTCGGCGGTGAATATCAGGCACTGCTGCAAACTTCCGGAAAAAACTCGGCGTCGGTAGTGCCCTCAGAGTTTGATGTCATAAACCGTGAGTCGCCCTTGAAAGTTCACCTTGGCATCGGCATATCGCGCGGCGAACGCATGGATATAGTCATGCAAAAAGCTACGGAATTGGGCGTAACTGAAATCACACCGTTATTTACCCAACGCTGCGAAGTAAAACTCAATGCTGGCCGAGCCGTTAAAAAAACGCAGCACTGGCAACAAATCGTCGTCAGTGCCTGCCAACAGAGTCAACGCAATCGAGTGCCCACTGTGCATCGAGCAGTCGACCTCAGCGATTGGCTCGCAACCACAGGCGGAGAGTTAAAATTAGTGCTTGATCATCGCGGCGGCCTTGGAGTCAAAGATCTAGCTCCGAGTGCTGTTGGAGTAGTACTTTTAGTTGGTCCCGAGGGAGGCTTCGATAGCGCTGAAATAAGCGCAGTTACAGACGCGGATTTTGTCAGTCTTAGTCTCGGCCCCCGCGTGTTGCGCACAGAAACGGCGCCGATCGCCGCTCTAAGTATATTGCAAGCGCGCTGGGGAGATCTGCTATAAACCGCGTCATAATCTTGTGCTGTTGCTGGCTCCTAATATCCAGTCACGCAATCTCAACCTCGCTTGCCGAGCAGCGAATGACGACATCCGAGTTATTGCAGGCGAGTGGGACAATTTTTTGCGACGGCGCCATTAGGGGTAGTGGCGCACACATCTATCACCCCTCGGCGAAGCGCTCGATCATCGTCACAGCCGCGCATGTGCTCTACGACAGCCGCGCAGAAAAGGCCTTTATTAAATGCTGGTACCGCGCTAACAATGCGCGATTTACGGCGTTGCCATTTGCCCAAGTATCCGGGCAGATTAACACGGTCGATCATCAAGATGCAGTTCAACGAAGTGAGAACGACTTGGTGTTTGTGGCACTTAGTCGCAAGCTCTCCAGTCCACAAATTCATTTGAGCACCACGCCAATTGTATTTAGCAAGGGACCTAAAGCCACGTCGCTTAATTTAGTTGGCTACCATGCTGCAACTGAACGCATGCAAATTGCCACTCACTGCAAGACACTTGTCACCCCTTATTTTTATAATCAGAAGTTAGTCTTGCACAATTGTCCTACCGGTCCTGGCGCCTCCGGTGGGCCATTGATAGATCTCCACACTCAAACCCTGGTGGCAGTGCATGGCGGAACCCTGTTAATAGAACATCGAGCTGGAGGCAAAACACAGCCGTGGACGGAATTACAGATCCACCAGGGGCGTGCCATTGACCGGCAGGTACACACACAATTGGATGACTTTATAGCGCAGTTACCCTAATTTTCAAATTTGCACATATCCCGCCAAGGATTGTTTACCTCAAAAACAACATCGCGCGCAAAGCCTGGAACCCGCACACCGCTGCGATCGATTGTAATACCCGCCTCGTCGATCAGGGGCTCGCCAAAACGGTAGATAACATCGAGTTGCGCCGCGTCTGCCCGCGTTGCGTATAACGACGCATGAGCTCGTGTAACCTTTCTACGAACCACATAATCCTCATATTGATTTGGGTAGCGTTGCTCCATCATTTTTTCTACGCGTCCTGGGGCCAATACCACGGCAGTCGCATTGTTGCCGCCAAAGCCCTTAGAGTTGATGAACGCAACATGCATCTCGCAATCGCTAACATCTATATCTGCGAGAGGGAATATTGCCCGCTCTTGAAACACGTCTGGGGCAACCGCATCGATCGTTTTAATACCCGGTATGATCTGGTAGTGAAAGGTACCCAAAGCTGACATTAACTGGTCGCCACTGGCCGCTGATAGCGAATGACCGACAAACGCCTTCGCCGCAGTAACCGGCCAATCGTAGATATCAAATGCCTCGGCAATGCGCTCTATCAATTGCGACTCGGTAATTCGATTAGCCGGTGTGCTAGAGCCATGAGCATGCACAAAGCTGTGCTTTTGAACACTCTCTTCGCCGACGACCTTAATGGCCGCAGCGACCGCTTTCGAGAACGATAAATAATTGCCAACGCCAGGCGCTGATACCGACTTTTTGACGCCGTCGGCATTGATAAAAACCTCAGGAACGGCGCCGTAAATATCGGCGCCCAACTCTAGCGCCAGAGCGTCGTCCATCAGCACCAAGTACTGGGTGGCCTCAGAGAGAACGAAACCACAATTCTCAGAAAACGGACGGCTAGCGCGGCGATGATCGGGCCGATCGACTCCATCTAACTTACACAAATTGTCATCGCTGGCCAAGGCACCCATATTAGCAAAACCCTCAGAGATTTCGGGCGTTACACCAGCCTCGGCATTGCCGACGATAGCGACGCGACGCCGCCCACTGCGCACATCGCGCACCGCCGCTTGCAGGACATATAAAAATGTCGCACAGGCTCCAGTAATAGCCTCGGTATGCCCAACGCTCCCCAATACATAAGCGTTGATAAAGTCAGCAGGCATAGTATTTAGCCCAAGTGGCAACTGCTTGGCCGTGGTCCGATTACCGCGCAACCGTGCCTGCATCAAACCGCCAAAGCCTTCATCGGTGATCTGGCTCAGGGCACTCGACGAATAAACACCGACCTCATCGGGACGCACGTGGGCAATGATGTCTGACCACTCGAGTCCTGTCGAGTGGAGGGCGTCACTGGCACCGACAAGCGCCATCTGCAGACCGCGCGGATGAAAGCGGGAGGTATAGTGCGCCGATGGATCAAACCCGGAAGGCAATTGACCCGACGCTTTAGATATCAATTCATAATGGGATTCGATCAGATAGCTGGCATTCGCCGACGTCTGGACTTGAACTCGGCCGTCGTCTAGTTCGGTAATCTGCCAATCTGTCGGGATCGAGCGCGGCAAATCGCGTTTTTGCATACTAAATTGAATGTGCGATCGATCGTCACGATCAAACTTAACCCGCTTGTGGCCTGGAACTTGTGATGGATCAAATAGCTCAGTTTTACGAACCAGCGTTCCCTCTAAGGTCTCCGTGCGATAGCGTCTGTCGACCTCACTTGCACTCAGTACTTTGCCGCAGGGTGTTACATAGGCATCAGCTGTTTTTTTTACCAGTGTCATTAAACAGGCCAGACCAACCACTGTTTTTTCCTGCTCGTCCGCAGGCAACGACTCCAGCACCGTGCGTCGGAAAGATTGAAAGGAAGAGCTCCGACCCGCAGCATTATAACCACCAAAACCAACGATTACTGGGAGTGAGTGAGTCATTTTATCATCCTTATAATTATAAATTCGTAAAGCAGTTTACAGATAAACAACTAACACCGCTGCAAGTTAAAAGTCATTTTGTGCTAAATTATAGCTATAGTGGCGATGAATCTGACCTTAGTCC
>JAPKCN010000024.1 GCA_028822945.1 Porticoccaceae bacterium
GTCGCAGGTTACTAAAAATAAATAGGTACACTACACTTTTAATTTTAATTTAAATCTTTAAATCAGGTATTTATAATGTCTTTATCATGTTATATATCACTAGAAAAATCGGGCTCTGTGGGAACTTTATGGCTTGACCGGGAAGACAAGTACAACGCCCTGTCAACTGAGTTATGGAGTGCCATACCGGAGGCATTGGACAATCTGGTGAGTGACGAGGCGATCAAGGTAATTATTTTGGCGGGTCGCGGAAAACATTTTTGTGTTGGGATTGATTTAATAGACTCAGATATGCTTGGCCAACAGGCGCAACCGGCGTCATCTGAAGCACTTGCAAACCTTCGTCAACTTGAGGGAACGGGCCGCTTTCAGGCAGCTATTTCGTCGCTCGCGGAGTGTGCTTTGCCGGTAATTGCCGTGATTCAGGGTCATTGTTTGGGTGCCGGTATTGATTTGATCAGCGCTTGCGATGTTCGTGTTTGCAGTGCAGATGCGAATTTCAGTGTTCGAGAAACACGCATTGGAATAGTCGCGGATATAGGTACATTGCAGCGTTTGCCGAAAATCATAACGGCCGGTCACGTTGCAGAATTGGCCTATACAGGTAAGGATATCGACGCCCATAGAGCAGAAAAGATCGGTTTGGTAAATGACGTTTACGAATCTTTTACTGCAGCTTTTGATGCTGCTATGGCAATGGCCGCAGAAATAGCTGCCAACTCTACTTTAGCGGTGCGCGGCACCAAGTTTATTCTTCGCCAAAGTGAGGATTTAACGACCGATCAAAGCCTTTTACTAAACGGTATGTTTACTCTGATGACTAGTTTGAAGTCGAATGATTTGAAAGAATCGATGGCGGCCTTTGTGGCGCGGAGGCCGGCGAAATATACCGGTTCTTAGTGGTGTAGCACCTGCTTACAGTATTACAAACCGCTCTTGGTAATACGTGTTGTTTAAAGTTCGGTTTTAGCTAGCACTTTGGGGGCATTGCGCCCATACTTTTAATTGTATAAGTGTAGACAGCCATATGATTATCTCGCGGACTGCGCTCAACGTAGTTACAAGCCAGTCGCCTAACTTAAGACGGTAAATGACCTATTTAGTTTTACTGGTACTCAGTAAAACTACGTATTTCTTAGTGTAAACATTGGCTATTTAAATGTCGGTTTGGGTTAACTAGCCTAACAGCATCGCACTCTGCTTTTATCCGCGGACAGGAAAACAGTTGTGGCGTTGTTTCTCAGCGGTGAGCAGCAAGCGAAGAGTCACATGATTAACTCGCGTGTTGCATTCATCATAGATGGAAACTTTTCGCCGAGCTTTGCGCTCCAGAACATGACCCAGTATTCGGCTTTTTGCGCAATACTCATCGCAGTTTTCTCTGGGAGTTGTTGCTGTTCGTTGTCGAGAAACGCGTGAATGGCATTGGTGTCCTCAAGATTTAGTACGCTGTAAAAGCCGATCATGCCTTTGTGTATTCTTGCACCACCTAAAACAATACCGACAAAGTCTTGGTGTGTTTGCTCGCTCATGTAACGCAAATCAGGAACTATTCCGTTACTTTTTGCACTCACACCATGGCAGGTGGCGCAGTTGCGACCGTACAGCGTCTGGCCCTGTTTTATTACGGCGCTATCGCTGTTTGCCTGATGACCGAGCGCCATAATTGTTGCCAGATCATCATTTAACACTGGCGTTGTGCGCTCAAAGTCCCCGCGTTTAAAAACCAATAGTTTATTCTGGTTGACACGATTACGTTTTAATTCTTCGCCAATAGTTAGCATGATTACGCCACCGCTACCTTGCGCCACGGCGACATATTGCTCTCCATCCACTTGGTAACTGATTGGCCCGGCCAATACTGCACTGTCTGATTCGAACTGCCATAATTTGTCGCCATTATATGCGTCATAAGCTATGAATTCTCCATCTTGAGTACCTTGAAAAACCACGTCTCCGGCAGTACTTAGGGTGCCCCCATTTGAGGGTTTAGGGTGTCGTATGCGCCAGCGACTGCGCCTTTCGAGGGGATCCCAGGCAAGTAGTTCGCCATACACCAAAGCGTCCATCGAGGCTTTTGCAGCAACCCAACTTTTTGGGTCACGTACCTCATTAAAGTCAACGCCCGTGTTCCAGTGATTAATTCGATAGGTAACTTCAGAAGCTGCGCTTAAGTACGCGGGTATATTTTGCACTGGAATGTACATTAGCCCGGTGTTTTGGCTATATGACATAGGTTGCCAGTTATGAGCGCCGTAGCCTGATGGCCATATATAGCTTCCACCATTCTTTTGGTAGTCAGCATACTCGGTCTCAACTGGCCGTCCGGTTTTCATATCGACATGACTGGCCCAATTGATGTGAGCATATGCATCGGCCGACAATAGTTCGCCAGTGGCGCGGTCAAGTACATAAAAGAAGCCATTTTTGGGCGCCTGCATAATCACTGAGCGCGGTTTACCGTCAATGTTGAGCTCTGCCAATACCAATTGTTGGGTCGCGGTGTAGTCCCAGTTATCTCTCGGTGTAACTTGATAGTGCCAAACGTATTTCCCAGTATCTGCTTCGAGTGCAAGTATCGAGCTTAGATAGAGGTTATCGCCTCCGCCGGGGCTACGTATCTCTCGGTTCCAGGGAGATCCGTTGCCCGTGCCGATATAGACAAGATCGAGAACTGGATCGTACACCAGCGAGTCCCAGGCAGTGCCGCCGCCGCCGCCATTGCGGTACCAATAATCACCGCTCCATGTCTTTAGGGCCGCCGTTAGGGCGGGGCTTTCCTGTGTGGTCTTGGGGTCTTTAGGCACTGTGTAAATGCGCCAGCGGCGCTCGCCGGTCAACGCATCATAAGCACTGACGAATCCGCGCACACCGAGTTCGGCACCGCCATTACCTATTAAGACCATGCCTTTGACGACTCTAGGTGCTCCTGTGATACTGTAATTACTCTCGGTAGGTGTAGTCTGCACAGACCAGTTAGGTTTTCCGGTAACCGCATCAATCGCTATTAGGCGGCCATCTAGAGCCCCCAAAAAAACTTGTAAAGGCTGGTCTTCGCGGCCCTGCCAAAGTGCAACACCGCGGTTTACTGGGCCGCAGCAAGTTTTCGCTAAGTGCGCTTTAGATACACCAGCATCATAGTGCCAGAGTTCCTCACCGGTTTTTGCGTCCAGTGCATATGCGTGACTCCAACCGGTGCTAATGTAGATGACGCCGTTGTGCACCAATGGCGTTGCCTCCATGCCTCGGGCAGTGGGGAAGTCAAAAGACCAAGCAAGGTCAAGTTCGGCGACGTTTTCTCGATTGATTTCATCCAGCGGACTAAAGCGTTGCTCGCTATAGTCCCTGCCATAACTCAGCCAGTTTGACCCAGGTTGTTGAATCGCAGCTGTATCGACCATATCTGCAGTGAGCAGTGTGGCCCAAATATAGGACCAAAACCCGAGTGTGAGTTTTATCTGTGCCATTAGCGAGACCCTCCGATGACTTACGAGTTTTTACTTTTTCTGAGTCTAGCACTTTGAAGCTTTATCGCAGGAAAGTCTATTTAGTCTGCGACGGCGTTTGCGTTTGCGATTGCTGCCGAAAATCGAAAACTAAGTAACCTTATTGACTGCTCTCCTTATATTTTTTGACGATCCGCCTAAAGAGTAAGCTCGACAAAATGTAAGCGATCCTGACCAAAGTACATTTGCTCGCCAACAAAATAACTGAGAACGCCAAATACGCTGAGGGCAATCGCCTCGTGAGTGTTGACTATAAGTTGCGACTTAATACCGGTTCGTTGACTTGCATCCATCATACTAACTGTCGAGTTGCGCCTGCTTAACCTGCGGGTGACTCATGTTGAGTTATGATCGCAGTGCGCATCTGTTGCAGTACCCTGACAGGGAAATACAGATTTATTTTTAGAGATACGTGATAGGGTTCAGATAACGGGGTATATCCTGCTCCACCACATATTTTTCTTCCGTTTCCACCATCACCGGCGATGCGTTGTCGGTTGCCTTAAATATGCCCCCAGTACGGGCGGCTTTTAAAGCACAGTAAAATCGATACGTGCCTTGAGTTACTGTAATCTTTGACAGGCTAAATATATCGTTGGACTGCCAACATCAAAATGAAAATCGAGGTTGGGTCGCATTGGTATAGCTCCTTTTAAATACTGACAAATAGCGTTTGGCACTATTAAGTTGCGCCAGCATTTTTTGAGGACGATAGATATCCCACAGAGCTTCTACTGCTTGTCCGCCTGTTAAGCTGGTAGTTGCACTATAGGTGCGCTCTGGGCTCCCTTAAAAATAAACGGATGCAAACTGAAATGAAACAAACTAATGGACAATAGGACAACCAAATATGCAAAAAATAGCCTTTATTGGTCTCGGCGTGATGGGCTATCCAATCGCTGGTCATCTGGCACATGCGGGTCATGATGTGTGTGTTTTTAATCGCGCAGTAGGCAAACGGGATAAGTGGCTGCGCGACTATTCTGGACGCTGGGCCTCGTCCCCAGGCGACGCTGCAGTGGGAGCCGACATAGTATTTTGTTGTGTCGGTGGCGACCAGGATCTACGAGAGGTTGCGTTCGCACCACAGGGAATTTTATCTAGCATTCAACGCGGGGCAGTATTGGTTGATCACACGACGACATCGGCAACTGTCGCTCGGGAGGTCGCTCAAAGGTGCGATGAAAAGGGCGTCGGGTTTGTCGATGCTCCCCTGTCGGGCGGGCAGGCGGGAGCCCAGCATGGAAGCCTGGCGATTATGTGTGGCGGTGCCGAAGAACATTACCAAAAAGTGCAGATAGTGATGGCGTGCTACGGTAAGCGTATAGTCCATCTCGGTGGGGTGGGTAATGGTCAGTTGACCAAGATGGCCAATCAAATATGTATAGCTGGGCTCTTGCAAGGTTTATCTGAAGGCATAGCCTTTGCCAAAAATGCTGGTTTGGATCCGCTACAGGTACTCGACGCAATCGGCGAGGGCGCTGCGGGGTCGTGGCAAATGCACAATCGCGGCGCGACAATGGCCGCCGACGATTATGATTTCGGTTTTGCAGTCGACTGGATGCGTAAAGACTTAGCAATTTGTCTTGACGAGGCACGTGTCAATAGATCAGATTTGCCTGTGGCTAAACTGGTCGATGGTTTTTATGCCGAGATCCAAGCGATGGGCGGCCAGCGTTGGGACACTTCGAGCTTGTTGCGCCGACTGCCAAAATGAGGCTGCCGACGTTACGCTAGCGTTTGCTAAACAACAGGCGATCGATACCTATCTGTCCGGTTTTCGGCTGCTGACACTAGATCATGAGGCGGCGATTTTTTAGCGCCAGTGCACTTCTCTGCTGGGTTGCCTCGCCGGTCAAAGCAAAACCTAGCTGTTCGCCATCTGGGCTGATAAAACGTGCACTGACGTTGTCGCCATCTGCTTCAATAGACCATTCGCCGGCAGCCCCAAAAGCCGGCGGATTGACTACAACTGGGCACAGTGTGGTCTTCACGAGTACCGGCATTACCGCATAATTAACCTCGGCAGTTTGACCCGCTAGCACGCGCGCGAGAACTTTGGCACAAGCGTTGAGCGGAGCTATATAGTAGAGCAAATTTCCATCGACCTCGGCACAATCGCCAAGCGCATAGACATTTTTCGCACTTGTCCTGAGTGATCGATCGGTCACAATACCGCGGTTAGTAGCGAGGCCAGCGCTCTTCGCGAGAGCTAAGTCTGGCCGCACGCCAATCGAGCAGAGCACTGCATCGGCCGCCACCTCATCACCATTGGCAAGAGTCGCTAAGACGCCCTGATCGAATGCATCGACCTGTTCGACTAATGTGTTAAAATGGTAGCGCACGCCCGCACGTTCCAAACTACGCTGAACTGCATGCGAAGCTGTCGCCGGTAAAAGGGTTCCGAGCACAGTAGCCATCGGTTCCACCGCTTCGACATCGAAACCGGATTGGATCATATCATTGGCATATTCACTGCCGACCAGCCCAGCACCGATGATGAGAACTTTTTTCTTGCCCTGCATGGTATCGCGGAATATGGCATAGTCGGTCAAATTGTTGATGCTAAATACCTGATCTAAGCCGCTACCCTGCAAGGGCGCAGAAATACTGCTAGCGCCTGTGGCTAAGACCAGTTTTTCGTATTCTATGATTCGGCCGCCAGCGACGATCGATTGCGCTAAGGTATCGATACTATCAACCTTGATGTCAACCAGCACTTCGGCATTTAAATTTGCCGCCATAGCTTGAGCTGACGCAGTCGCCAAATCGTCGGCTGTTTTATTTTTTGCATAACCAGTTGAAAGATTCGGCTTTGAGTAAAAGCGACCATCATCTGCCGTCAGCATTATTAATGGACTACTGGGGTCGTGGCTTCTGTACTCGCGGGCGAGGTTATACCCAGCCAGACCTGTACCGATAATAACTACCGGGCGACACACTTCGACGGGACTCTCATCCGGTGTATCTTCAGCAACTACCTCGACCATCTCAAAATCTTCTTTGCCAACTCCGCAATCTGGACACTCCCAATCTTCTGGTACGTCTTCCCAACGCGTCCCTGGAGGGATATTGTCGTCTGGCCAGCCCTTGGATTCATCGTAAAGTAGTCCGCAGACCAGGCATTCCCAAATTTTATAATTCATTGCGTATCAAACCCCTTAGACCTTTGTTTTAGTGTTGTTGTGTTGTTGTGTTGTTGTGTTGTTGTGTTGTTTGGACTGCAGTCGACTAGCCGAGATTTATTACCCTAGTGCTCCCGAAGCATGCAGCTTTTCTATGGCATCATCATCTAAATTGAGTTGTTTTAAAATCTGCCGGTTGTGGTAGCCCAGCGGGGCACCGCTATAATTGTAGTTGATTTGAGCGGCCGATAATTTAAATGCAGTACCTATTTGACGTTGTTTAGTGCCCTCGAAGGTGTCCACGTCTACCAGCATATCTCGCGCTTGTAATTGGGCATGCTGACAAGCCTCCTCGAAAGTCAATACCGGTTCCACACAGACATCTTCGCTCGCAAATAGTGACGACCACTGCGCCAGCGTTTTTCTGACAATAATATTTTCTAGCAGCTCTCTTGTAGCCCCTTGCTTATTAGTTTGCGAACCTAGCTTGGCCAGACGCGGCTCACCGAGTAGTTTTGCGAGTTCAGTGAGAAATTTTGGTTCTAAGCTACCGATAGATAGATAGCGTCCATCTGCAGTCTCATAGTAATCGTAAAAGCTACCGCCGTTGAGAGCGCTTGATTGAGCGCGGGGGGCAACGCCTGCGGCCAGATAGCCGGACCCGGCTAAGCTATTTAGGGCGAACACGCCATCGGTCATACTTACGTCCACAGACTGCCCTTTGTGCGTGACATGTCTATGGTTAACTGCAGCTAAAATCCCTACCAATGCATGCATCGCGCCGCCGGCTAGATCGGCGATCTGAACGCCCATAATGGGTGTTCGCTCACCGGTTCGACCAGAGTATCCGTTTACTCCGGCAATCGATAAATAGTTGATATCATGACCTGCCCGCTGGCTGTAAGGCCCAGTTTGACCATATCCGGTCAATGAGCAGTAGATTAGTCGATGATTGATCTCGCTCAGAGTCTTGTAGCTCAAGCCGAGTTTATCCATAACACCCGGACGAAATTGTTCTATGACAATATCATAATCGGTGATTAATCTTTTAACGAGTTGTATCGCTTCAGGGGTCTTAAGATCTAGTGTCATTGAACGTTTGTTACGGTTCAACGTACTGTGCGCAGTCGCTACTCCATTGTCAAAAGGACCTATGGTTCTTACCATGTCGGCACGACTAGGCGATTCGATATGAACAACATCGGCACCGAGGTCGGCCATGACCATCGTTGCATAGGGACCCGGCAATAATGTGCTAAAATCGAGAATTTTTAGATTTGACAGTGCGGTCATGGGTGTTGGATCACAATGGTTAAGGGTCATTGCATTATAGGGTAAACAGAGGGTTAAATAATTGACTTATTATCAAGATTGTTTTTGTTTTTGTGATACTAACCGATATGCTCAACTAAAATCCGCAGTCATGCAAGAAATTCCTAAACAGGCCCATAAATTCAGGTAGTTCGCTGCAAGGTTTTACAAATCTTACAAAGTTCTCTAACATCTCTGTCTTTTGAATTGGTGTGCGTAAATCTATGAATGAGCGGCGATCGACCAACGTAGTTTGGCACTCGGGTGATGTGACTCGGAGCGAGCGCGGAAAATTGACTGGACAACAGGGCGTTACTCTGTGGTTTACCGGACTCTCTGGCAGTGGTAAGAGCACCATCGCAGTGGCATTGGAGCGGGTTTTGCTGGCGCGCGGTAAGCTGAGTTATCGATTAGACGGCGACAATGTTCGCCTCGGCATTAATAAAAACCTCGGTTTTAGTGCCGCCGATCGGAGTGAAAATAATCGTCGAATCGGCGAGATATGTAAGCTCTTTGTTGATGCCAGTGTGATTGCGCTAGCAAGTTTTATTAGCCCCTATACGGCAGATAGAGATGCGGTTAGAGCGCTTCATCGAGATGCTGGTTTTAGTTTTGTCGAAGTCTTTGTCGATTGTACGTTAGAGGCTGCCGAGCAGCGCGATCCGAAAGGTTTGTACAAACGCGCACGAAACGGCGAAATTAAGAACTTCACCGGTATTGACGACCCCTATGAGGCACCTGAACAACCCGACATTCATCTGCACTCAGACCAGATGAGTGTCGATGAGGAAGTCGACATTATTACCCGATATCTCGAGCAACATACCTTCATAAGCGCTTAGTATTCTGGCCTTGGCCATTGAATTGTAAACGGAGTCAGTATTGATTAAGCCGCATGGTTCTAAAGTATTAAACCCCTTGTATGTTCGCGATACCCTGCGGCGTGAGCAACTTCTCGTCGAGGCGCAGCAACTGCCTTCATTACTGCTTAACTCGGCTGCTGCTGCCAATGCGGTTATGTTGGGATCTGGTTATTTTAATCCTCTCGCGGGTTACATGAATCTCGCCGATGCGCTCAATTGTGCTGAATATATGCATACAGTAGATGGTTTATTTTGGCCGGTGCCGATTGTTAATATATGTAATGCCAGCGCGGCGATTAAAGCGCCGTCAAGAATTGCACTGCGCGATCCTAACGTCGACGGTAATCCGGTGATGGCGATTATGGATGTCGCCATAATAGAGCCGGTTACTGACGCGCAACTTGAATTTATGGCAACAAAGATTTTTGCCACCTCGGATTTAAATCACCCGGGTGTGGCGACGTTTTTAGGGCTGGGCACGCAACTCGTGTCTGGTAGGGTTGATGTTTTGTGTTTAAGTTATTTTCAAGCTGATTTTGCAGACACCTTTCAAACCGCCTACGAGATTCGCAGTGAAATTGCCGAGCGAGGCTGGGAAAAAGTGATCGCTTTTCAAACGCGAAATCCGATGCATCGTGCTCATGAGGAACTTTGCCGCATCGCTATGCAACGACTGAATGCTGATGGCGTTATTGTGCACATGCTTTTAGGGCGTCTAAAACATGGGGATATTCCTGCAACTGTCCGCGATGACTGTATTCGAAAGATGGTTGAAATCTATTTCCCAAAGAACTCGGTAATGGTATCTGGCTATGGTTTTGATATGCTATATGCAGGGCCCAGAGAGGCGATTTTACACGCAATTTTTCGTCAAAACATGGGTGCTACACACCTAATCGTCGGGCGAGATCATGCCGGTGTTGGTGAGTATTACAGCGCTTTTGCTGCGCAAGAGATATTTGCGCAGCACGTTCCAGCGGGAGCCTTAGAAATTCAAATATTCTGCGCCGATCATACCGCATACTCAAAAAAACTCGAGCGTGTTGTGATGATGAACGAGGTGGACGATCACGGAAAAGACGACTTTGTTCTATTGTCTGGCACGGCTGTCAGAGAAATGCTGGCCAATGGCCAATTGCCACCGCCAGAGTTTTCGCGCCCCGAAGTGGCAGATATTCTCATGCGTTACTATCAACGATAAAATAACCGCTATAGTGATTTAGGTCTGAGAAGTCCACAACATGCTCCCATTAACTAGTGATCTGTCGAGGAAATTAGATGTTGCAATCAGCGAGACCGTTTAAAGTATTAGGCGTTCAACAGATAGCTGTTGGAGCCGAGGATAAGAGCAAACTTAAAGACTTTTGGGTTACCTTGCTGGGAATCCCACAAATTGGTCACTTCGTCAGTGAAAGCGAAAACGTCGACGAGGATATATGCCAGCTGGGAAGTGGAGAGTTTGCCGTTGAAATAGATCTCATGCAGCCTTTGAATCTCGAACGACGCCCGCGCGTAGACATTCCTGCACTCAATCACATTGGACTTTGGGTCGATGACTTGGCGATTGCTTACCAGTGGTTAGAGCAGCACGGTTTGCGCTTCACTCCTGGGGGCATTCGTAAAGGCGCTGCTGGCCATGATGTCTGCTTTGTGCACCCCAAGGGCAACGATATGTTTTCGCGCAGTGCGGAGGGGGTGCTGGTCGAGTTGGTGCAGGCCCCCCAGCGGGTTATTGACGCATACGCGGCACCCGCAGAATAATCCGATACTATTCGCCATTGCTGCTTTTTGCCTGTAAACTCGCGACCTTTCAAAACCTGTCGGTCTAGCGAACTATCTGCCGGATACGACCATCGACTGTCGAAAACGAATTTATGGATTTTCAATCTTTAGGGCTATCTTCCCCTCTGGTAAAGGCCGCAGCAGATCAGGGATATGAGACCGCTACACCGATCCAAGAACAAGCTATCCCAGCGGTCCTCGCGGGGCGCGATGTGATGGCTGCAGCGCAAACAGGCACTGGTAAAACTGCTGGATTTACTTTGCCTATTCTCGATCGATTAGCGGCGGGCAAGCATGCTCAACCTAACCAGACGCGAGCATTAATTCTGACGCCTACGCGGGAGTTGGCTGCTCAGGTAGGGGCTAGCGTTGTAACCTATAGCAAATATTTACAAATCACCTCAACGGTCGTTTTTGGGGGTGTAAAAATAAATCCTCAAATGATGAAGCTGCGTCGCGGCGTAGATGTCTTAGTCGCTACTCCAGGACGTTTGTTAGATTTGCACAGCCAAAATGCCGTGAACTTCGATCGCCTTGAGATGTTGGTGCTAGACGAAGCTGATCGCATGCTCGATATGGGCTTTATACACGACATTAAACGAATTATTTTAAGCCTTCCGAAGCGCCGTCAGAACTTATTGTTCTCGGCGACTTTTTCTGAGGATATTCGCACCCTTGCCAAGGGCTTAGTTCGCGATCCCGTCGAGATTTCTGTGAGTCCTCGCAACGCAGCGGCACCCACGGTAACCCAGTGGTTGTGCCCGGTCGACAAAAAACGCAAACCGGCGCTGCTTACACACTTGATTCATCAGCATGGTTGGAAGCAAGTGTTGGTGTTTACTAAAACGAAACATGGCGCCAACAAATTAACTAAGCACCTCGAGGCAGAAGGGATAGTTGCCGCGGCCATTCACGGTAATAAAAGCCAAGGTGCTAGAACGCGCGCCTTAGCCGGATTTAAAGCTGGCGAGACAAGGGTTCTTGTGGCGACTGATATCGCCGCTCGTGGGCTTGATATTGAGCAACTTCCGCAGGTCGTTAATTTTGATCTGCCGAATGTTTCTGAGGATTATGTGCATCGTATTGGACGTACGGGGCGAGCAGGTATGAGCGGCGAGGCAATATCTTTGGTGAGTGCAGATGAAGTAGATCTACTATCGGATATCGAGCGATTGACAAATAAGTTACTGATGCGAGTAGAGGTTGAAGATTTTGAGCCTGATCAGCGCGTTCCTGAAACGACACTCGGACGCAGAGCAAGTGTTGCAAAGGCACGAAAGCCCCTTAATAGAGAAAGTCAAAAACGCGACAACAGTCGTTCTAACCCGCAAAAGAAACGTACTAGTGTTTACGGGCAGGGCCCGACGCCAGGCACCAAGCGCAAAAAAAGTCTTGCTGGTCACTCGTCAGAACCGCCAGCAGGCAATAGTGCGAGTGACAAAAATAGCAGGGTTAAGCCCAAGACGGACGGGGCGGCAGCGGGACAAAATAGTCGAGGGAATAATGCATCTGGAAATCAAACGATCACTCAAAAGCGGACGATAAATACCTCTGGGAATCGCAGTCAATATCGGCGTAGGGATGCCTGAAAAGGCACCTGGGCACCTTGTTTTTGCCGATACTTACGGCACTTTTTATATTAGTGAGATCAGCAATATAAGTACAAGAGTGACGTGAAATGCGCTTTGATTTAAAAACCGCGTTGTATCGCCCCGTCCTAAAAATGGCTATGGAGCAGGTTGGGCATGGTCGGCAACTAGGTTTTACCATTACAAAGGTAGCTCGTGGTCGAGTGTCCTTGAGTTACCCTTATGATACCAACGCCGTGGGCAATCCAATCACGGGAGCCGTTCACGGTGGTGTTATCGTTAGTTTGCTGGACACTTGTTGCGGTGCCGCGGCGATGAATGTTACCGGTCAATTGTCTCTAGCTCCGACTATCGACTTGCGCCTCGACTATATGCACCCCGCGCGACCAAACGCACCTATTTTCGTGTCTGGAACTGCCTATAAAACCACGTCGGCGGTCATTTTTTGTCGTGGCACGGCTTGGCAGGATGACCAAGAGAACCCTATCGCTCACTGTGTTGCTACGTTTATGCGCTTGCGTATAGGTAGTGGTGAGCAATTGTCTGGGGTGTTTAAACGCGGTATAAAACGAGTTTTTTTATGGCGGTAATAATAGCTTGGTGTAAATGCGATGAATCTGCCTGATACGTCGCTGGGCGCGGTCGCGACAGATACGGCTGGCCATACCGAATTGCAGGCCTGCGCGATTGCCGCCCGGCAGCAATGCAGACCGCAGCTATTGCTAGATTTTATTCCATACAGCAGTTTTATAGGTGCTCAAGCCAAAATATCCGATGGTATTGTGTTGTACTGGTTGGAGCCTCGTCGTTCGAATATTGGTAATCCGACGTTGCCGGCGATACATGGAGGTGTAATCGGTGGTTTTTTGGAGTTGTCCGCTAGTATTGAGTTGCTCTACAATTTTGGCCTCAACACACTTCCCAAAACCATAGATTTTTCACTCGATTATTTACGCCCAGGGCATTATCAAACGCTTTACGCCAGTTGTCGGATTCTGCGTAAGGGTAACCAGCTGGTAAATGCATCGATTACTGCATGGCAGATCGACGTCGATCTGCCCGTGGCAACAGCGCGCTGTCATTTTCTGATAAATTAATCCATCCCATGAGAGTGGCTAGAGGTTGATTTTTATTGTTCTGGCCCCATTTCTGGATAATAAGATAATAAACAACTAACTAATGCCTAGGAGCGTTATAGCATATGTCATCTACATCCTCAGCCGAGACCTTGGGTTTTCAGACGGAAGCCAAACAACTTCTTCATTTAATGATTCATTCGCTTTACTCGAACAAAGAAATATTTCTTCGTGAGCTAGTGTCCAATGCCTCTGACGCTACCGATAAACTGCGTTTTGAGGCGCTCGAAAGTCCGGACTTGTACGAGGATGATGGCGATTTACGGATTCGCATCGAGATTGACGAAAAGAATAAAAAATTGGTGATAGCCGACAACGGTATCGGTATGTCAAGGGACGAAGTGATTGCCAATTTGGGTACCATTGCAAAATCGGGGACTGCTGAGTTCCTCACTACGTTGACTGGCGATCAGCAGCAGGATTCTCAGTTGATAGGTCAGTTTGGTGTTGGCTTTTATTCGTCCTTTATTGTCGCTGAAAGGGTCGTAGTCGAGACTCGTCGTGCCGGGATGTCGGTGGATCAAGGTGTGCGCTGGACCTGCGAAGGCGAGGCTGATTACCAGATAGAGTCGATTGAAATGCTTAAGCGTGGTACGCGTATTGAACTGCATTTAAAAACGGATGAGCATGAATTTGCCAACAATTGGCGCGTTCGAAGTATAGTTAAAAAGTACTCAGATCACATTGCCATCCCCGTACAAATGCTCAAAGCTGTACCGGCTGCGATGCCCTCAGAGGACGATGAAACGGTGATAGAGGACGAAGCCAAAACGCCGGAATGGGAGGCGGTAAACGACGCGAAAGCCCTCTGGACGCGCTCGAGAAGTGATGTTAGTGACGATGAATACAACGACTTTTACCGACATATCTCTAATGACTTTTCTGCTCCACTCAGTTGGAGTCACAACCGGGTTGAGGGTAAGCATGAGTATACCAGCCTGCTTTATATCCCCAGTATGGCTCCGATGGATCTGTACCAACGAGATGCGGCTCGCGGTGTCAAACTTTATATTAAGCGCACTTTTATCATGGATGACGCGGAACAGTTTATGCCGATGTATCTGCGGTTTGTCAAAGGGGTATTGGACAGTGCCGATCTTCCGCTAAATGTGTCCCGCGAAATTCTCCAAAAGACCCCAGTTGTGGACAGTATTCGCGCAGCTGTTACCAAGCGCATACTCGATATGTTGTCTAAATTGGCAAGTAGCGACGAAGAAAAATACGCCACGTTTTGGAGCCAGTTTGGCAGCGTTCTTAAAGAGGGGCCAAGCGAAGATCATAGCAATCGAGAAAAAATTGCAAAGTTATTGCGATTCTCTAGTTCTACCAGCGGTTCCGAAGCTAACACAGTTAGCCTTACGGACTATATAGCACGCAAAAAAGAGCTACAGGACAAGATATATTACTTGACCGGTGATAGTTATTC